>NZ_JBXAGJ010000018.1:0-134702 GCF_058794035.1 Roseateles sp. GW835-FHT13E02 | reverse complement strand
ACGCACTGCGTCACCGTGATCACCGGCCCGCCCAGATCGATCGGCGTGGTCGGCAGCAGCAGCGGGAAGGGCTTGGGATTGGGCTTCCAGATGATCATGGCCAGCGTCTGCAGCAGCAGCGACATGCCCATGGCCGTGATCAGCGGCGCCAGGCGCGGCGCATTGCGCAGCGGCCGGTAGGCGATCTTCTCCACCAAAAAGTTCAGCGTCGTGCACACCAGCACCGCACAGCCCAGCGCGATCAGCATCAGCGCCCAGCCCGGCAGGCCTGAGCCCGACAGCGCGCTGATCACCGTCCAGCTCACCAGCGCCCCCACCATCAAAATCTCACCGTGCGCAAAATTGATCAGGTTGATGATGCCGTACACCATCGTGTACCCCAGCGCCACCAGCGCATACATGCTCCCGAGCACCAGCCCGTTGATGATTTGCTGGAAAAAAGTTTCCATAGATGTCGTCCTTTTTTTGTGTCGACTGTGGCGTCGAACTGGGCAGGAGGTTTGCAAGCGACATGCCAAAAATCACGGTTTGCGGGTATTCACCGAGGGCCTCCCATGAAGCGGAAGGAGCCCGCAGACCGGGCGGCAAGCGCCCTCGGGCGGAATCCGACACCGGCTGCCGCCAGCCAGGGCGGAAATCCGCACAAGACCTGCTTGAACGCCGCGCCCCAGTGAGAACTCGGCGCCACAAGCCGCCCGCCTCGACCTCCAAGTGGGCTCGCAAATTGGGCACACTACGCAGCCCGCAGCCTGCCACGCATGAATCCGCCCTCCTCGCTTCCCTTCCCCGCCTCCGCTGCCAGCACTGCAGCCAGCCCGGCCGCACGCCGCCGGCTGCAGCCCTGGGTGCTGGCCTGCGCCGGCCTGGCCCTGGCGGTGCTCGGCGCCGCCCTGGGCCAGCGCCTGAGCGAACGCGCCGGATTGGCCCAGCTGGCGGCGGTGGCCAATGAGCGCCTGGAGCTCTACGCCGCGGGCCTGGAGGCCGAGCTGGGCCGGCACGCCTATCTGCCGGGCCTGCTCAGTGTCGACACCGATGTGCAGGCCTTGCTGGCCCGCCCCGACAGCGAGGCCTTGCGGGCGCAGACCCGGATCAAGCTGGCCCGTGTGCGGGTGCGCTCGGGCCTGAGCCTGGCCTTCATCAGCGATGCCCAGGGCCAGGTGCTGGCCTCCAGCAACAACTACAGCCCGCAGGGCTCGAGCGCCGACACAGAGACGACCCAGGAGCCGGATGCCGAAGCGCGCCGCCTGGCGCTGCGCCTGGGCGAGCGCCTGCTCAGCGGGCCGGGCCAGTTCTTTGCCGCACATGAAGACAACGGCAGCAGCGACTACTTCCTCGTCCAGCCGCTGCGGCGCGCCGGCCAGCGCTGGGGTCAGATCGTGCTCAAGCTCAATCTCGCGCCGCTGGAGGCCACTTGGGTGGACCAAGGCCTGCGCTCGCAGGGCGAAAAGCTGCTGGTAGTCGATGGCCAGGGCGTGGTCATCATGTCCTCGGTGCCGACCTGGAAGTACCACATGCTGGGAAGCTCCAGTGCCGAGCAGCGCGCCACCCTGCGCGCCAGCGGCCATTACGCGGGCACGCTGGAAGACACGCTAGGCCTGGACATGGAGGCGCTGAGCCAGCAGCAGAACGCCTTGGTGCAGCTCCCATCCTGGGACCCGGCACGGCCGCAGCAGCGCCACCGCCTGCTGGCGCAGGAGCTGGCCGTCGTGCCCCTGGGCTTGCGCCTGGTCACCCTGTCGGACCCCGCCGAGGTCTGGCGCCAGGCCCGCTTCGTGGCCTGGGGCGGCGCGGCCCTGGGCGCGGCACTCAGCCTGCTGGCACTCTATCTGCTGGCGCGACGGCGCGCCCATGCCGAGCTGGAGCGCCAGGTGAGCGAGCGCACGGCCGAGCTGCAGCTCAGCAATGCCGAACTCAAACGCCAGATCGCCCAGCGCCTGCAGGCCGAGGACGAGCTGATGCAGGCGGCCAAGCTGGCCGTGCTGGGCCAGATGTCGGCCGGCATCTCGCATGAGATCAACCAGCCCTTGACTGCCCTGCGCGCGCTCTCGCGCAACAGCTTGCTGCTGCTCGACAAGGGCCGCTACACCACCGTGGGCGAAAACCTGGGCGCGATTGACGCCATGGTCGAGCGCATGAGCCAGATCACCCGGCAGCTCAAGAGCTTTGCCCGCAAGGCGCAAAGCGCCAGCGCACCGGTTTCACTGGCCGCCGCGGTGGAAGGCGCGCGCGTGCTGCTGGGCCACCGCATCGAGGCCGAGCAGGTGCGCCTGGAGCTGGCCATCGCGCCCGAGCTGCGCGTCAACTGCGAGGCCAACCGACTGGAGCAGGTGCTGATCAATCTGATGGCCAATGCCCTGGACGCCATGGCCGAACTGCCGCTCGCCGAAGACGGCAACCCGCGCCCCCGCCATCTGCGCCTGAGCACCGCGCCGTTTGAGGACGAGAGCAAGAGCCCGGGTGAACGCCCGGGCCGCATCTGGGTGCGCGTCTGCGACAGCGGAGCCGGCATGGCTCCCGAGCAGATGGCGCGTTTGTTCGAACCCTTTTTCACCACCAAGCCGCCGGGCCAGGGCCTGGGCCTGGGCCTGGTGATTTCCGCCAAGATCGTGCACGAGTTTGGCGGCACGCTGCGCGCACGGCCGGCCGGCCGCAGCGATGATGTGGGCAGCCTGCCCGGCATGTGTTTCGAGTTCGACCTCGAGCTGGCGCCGGCCGACTACCGCTGACGCGCTCACCCATTCACCCGTTCACCTCTTCACCCGGAAAGCTACCTATCCATGTTCGAGGGATTCAAAGTCCTCTTTGTCGAAGACGATCCGCCGGTGCGGGCCAGCCTGAGCCAGACCCTGGAGCTGGAGGGCCTGGAGGTGCAGGCCTGTGCCAGCGCCGAAGAGGCCCTGCCCCATATCCAGGCCGGGGCGCAGCTGATCGTGGTCACCGATGTGCGCCTGCCCGGCATGGACGGCCTGGGCCTGCTCGACCATGTCATGGCCACCGACCCCGAGATCCCGGTGGTGCTGGTCACCGCCCATGGCGATGTGGCCATGGCCGTGCGGGCCATGCGCACGGGCGCTTACGATTTCATCGAAAAGCCGTTTGCGCCCGAACGTTTTCTTGACGCGGTGCGCCGCGCCCTGGACAAACGCGTGCTGCGTGTGGCGGTGGACGAGCTGCGCGGCCAGCTGCAGCGTCGCAGCGGCATGGAGGCGGTACTGCTGGGCAACTCGGCCGCCATGCAGCAGGTGCGGCGCCAGGTGCTGAACCTGGCCGACACCTCGGCCGATGTGATGATTCTGGGCGAGACCGGCACCGGCAAGGAGCTGGTGGCGCGCTGCCTGCACGACGAGAGCCGGCGCCGCGACCGCAACTTCGTCGCCATCAATTGTGGCGGCCTGCCCGAGGCCTTGTTCGAGAGCGAGTTGTTCGGCCATGAGCCAGGCGCTTTCACCTCATCGTCCAAGCGCCGCATCGGCAAGATCGAGCATGCCAACGGCGGCACCTTGCTGCTGGACGAGATCGAGACCATGCCCATGCTGCTGCAGATCAAGCTGCTGCGCGTGTTGCAGGAGCGGCGTGTCGAGCGCCTGGGCTCGAACGAGGAGCTGCCCATCAATGTGCGCGTGATCGCCGCCACCAAGGCCGATCTGCGCGCCCTGAGCGAACAGCAGCTGTTCCGCGGCGACCTCTACTACCGGCTCAATGTCGCCACGCTTTCGCTGCCGCCGCTGCGCGAGCGGCGCGAGGACATTCCGCTGCTGTTCCAGCACTTCGTCAACCAGGCCTGCGCCCGCTACGAGCGCAGCGCGCCCGAGCTGAGCCCGCAACGCCTGCGTGAGCTGATGGCCCATGACTGGCCCGGCAATGTGCGCGAGGTGCGCAATGCGGCCGACCGCTTTGTGCTGGACATTGGGGGTTTCGAAGGCACCAGCGCCCCCACGCCCGAGCCGCAAGCCACCCTGGCCCAGCAGATGGACCAGGTGGAGAAGGCACTCATCGAGCAGGCTCTGCAACGCTGCCAGGGCAAGGTGCCCGCGGCCATGGAGCTGCTGGGCACGGCCAAGAAGACGCTGTACGACAAGCTGCACCGCCACGGCATCGACCTGGAACGCTTCAGATCGAACTGAAACGCTGACGGGCAAACTCAGCGGTACTGCGCCGGGTCCGGCGAATCGCTGGGCTGCTCGATCAGGCGCTGAAACGCAGGGCTCATGGGCAGGCGCAGATTCAGGCCCGAACCCGGCAGCGGGCTCTCGAACCAGCGCTGGTAGATGCGGCGGATCTCGCCGCTGCGGAACAAGGCGCGCAAGACCTCATCGACCAGCTGCTTGAAGCCCGGATCGCCCTGCGCCAAGCCCAGGGCATAGGGCTCGATCGAAAAAGACGCCTCGGAGATCAGGTAGTCCTGCGGCCGGCCGCTGCCGGCCAGCCAGGTGCGCAGCAGCACATCGTCCATGGCATAGGCCACGGCACGGCCGGTCTGCAGCAGGCGGAAGGCGTCCTTGTCGTCCTGGCCTACCAGGATCTTCATGTCCAGCTCGCGCGTCTGGTTGAGCTGGTGCAGGAACTGGATGCTGGTGGTGGCGATGGTGGACGCCACCGGCTGGCCGCGCAAATCTTCCACGCTGCGGATCGGCTGCTGGCGCTTGGACAGCAGGCGGGTCTCGGCCACAAAAGTGGTCAGCGAAAACGCCTGGATGCGCTGGCGCTCGGCCGTGTGGGTGGTGATGCCGCACTCCAGATCGACCGCACCATTGGCCACCATGGGCATGCGGGTGGCCGAGCTGACGCTGACCATCTTGGCCTCCAGCTCCGGCAGCTGCAATCGCTCACGCACCGCCTGGACCACCCGCTCGCACAACTCGATCGAGTAACCCACGGGCTTGAGATCGGCATCGAGGTAGGAAAACGGTGCCGAGGCCACGCGGTAGCCCAGCACGATCACGCCGGTGTCGCGGATCTTGCGCAGCGTGGGTGAGCTCAGGGGCTCGGCCGCCCGCGCCGTCAGCAGCGACAGGCCGATCAGCAAGAACAGAGCGAAGGACCGGAAACAGGTGTTGAACATGAGGCAAGGTCGAGACAGAGGCCGCGGGAAACTGCTGCGGAAAAGCTGCCGCGATTGTCACAGCTGCCGCGTGCGGCGCGAGGCTGTGGCAGGATGTTTGCCCTGATGAACCCTCACTCGCCTTCCATCGACGCCGCCGCCCGTGATGCGGCATGGCGCGAAGTCCTGCCCCTGGAGCAGGCCCTGGCCGCCCTGCCCGACCACAGCCAAGACTTGCTGCAAGAAGCGCGCGCGGCGTGGTGCCGCGATCAAGGCCTGCTGCTCTTCGCCTACGGCTCGCTGATCTGGCGCCCGGGCTTTGAAGCGGCCGAGCAATGGCCGGCGCGGGTCCAGGGCTACCACCGCGCGCTGCGCCTGCGCAGCCTGTCCAACCGGGGCAATCGCGAACAACCCGGCCTGGTGCTGACCCTGCTGCCTGGTGGCAACTGCCGTGGCCTGGTGTACCGGGTGGCGCCCGAGCGCAGCGCGCGGGTCCTGGACGAGCTCTGGGTGCGCGAGATGGTGGTGGGCTCCTACACGCCGCGCTGGCTGCATTGCCACACAAAGGCCGGCCCCCGTTTGGCGCTGAGCTTCACGCTCAAGCGCAACAGCCCGGCCCGGGTCGGCCCGCTGGACGATGCCGCCTTGCTGCACATCCTGCGCCATGCCCGCGGCCGCTACGGCAGCACCCTGGATTACTTGGAACGCTGCGTGCTGGGCCTGCGCGCGCACGGCATCCATGACGCCGAACTTGAGCGGCAGCTGCGCCTGGCCGCCACCCACGGCCTGTGCGAAACCCTGGCGCCGATCAGGCGCCGACCTGGGCCTTGACCCTCTGCAGATCGGCCACCGTGTCGACGTCGAGCAGCACGCCGGGGTCGTCCACATCCACCGCCTGCGAGGGGTAGCGCGCCATGATGCGGCGCGCGCCCTCGTCGCCATGCAGATCGACCAGCTCGGAAAACAGCTCGGCACTGAAGCCCACCGGGTGGCCCTGGCGGCCCCGGTACTGGGCGTAGGCCACGGGATAACTGCTCAGCGCAGCGGCCACCGCAGTCATGGTTTCGGGCCGCAGCAGCGGCATGTCGGCCGGCACGATCAACCAGCCTTCCGAATCGCCGCTGGCACTGACGCCGGCCGCAATCGAGTGGCCCATGCCCACGGGGCTGGGGCGGCCCTGGCTGTCCAGCTCCGGCAGCACCACGACATCGCGCTCGGCCACCAGCTGCTCCAGGCTGCCGGCCAGGGCGGCTGTGGTCACCACCACCACCCGCAGCTCGGTCGCCAAGGCATGCGCCACGGTGCGGGCCAGCACCGTATCCAGCAGCGGATCTTGGCCGGCACCAAGGCGCTGCGCCAGCTTGTGCCCTTGGCCGGTGAATCTCATGCCGCGTCCTGCCGCGAGCACGACGACAGCCGGTCGCCGATGTGTCATCAGATCAAATCCTTCAAAAAGCCCCTCGGCTCGGGCGCTGCCCGATCGACACGCCGGGCTGCACAGTGCCGCAAGCATGCCGCCCGGGCCCGGCTGTGCGCAATGGGGCCATCACTTAAGGTGTTCTACCGTCAGAGCAAGTACCAGCGCCCGCTCTGGGCCGATACTCTGCGCATGAACAGCAGCAACCACAGCAAACCCGAATCCCTGGCCGACCTGCGCAAGAGCTACGAGCAAGGCGAGCTCGACGAGGCCATGGCCGCGAACGAGCCCCTGAGCCAGTTCAAGCAATGGCTGGATCACGCCCTGGCCAGCCAGGTGCCCGAACCCAATGCCATGACCGTGGCCACGGTGGGCGCCGACGGCCGCCCTTCCACACGCATCGTGCTCATCAAGAGTTATGACGAGCGCGGCATCGTCTGGTTCACCAACTACCAAAGCCGCAAAGGCCAGGAGCTGGCGATCCATCCTTTTGCCGCCCTGCAGTTCCACTGGGTGGAGCTGGAGCGGGTGGTGCGCATCGAGGGCCGGGTCGAGAAGGTCAGTGACGAGGAATCGGACGCCTACTTCCACTCCCGCCCGCTGGACTCACGCCTGGGCGCCTGGGCCTCGCCGCAAAGCCAGGTGATCAGCTCGCGCGGCGTGCTGGTGGCCAACGCCGCCAAGGCCGCCGTGCAGCACGGCCTGAACCCTGCCCGCCCGCCGCACTGGGGCGGCTACCGCCTGCTGCCCGAGCGCTGGGAGTTCTGGCAGGGGCGCAAGTCGCGCCTGCATGACCGCCTCAGCTACCGCCTGCAGGCCGACGGCCAGTGGTTCAAGGAGCGCCTGGCCCCCTGAGCCCCTGCCCCCTTAACAAGCTCGAGGCGGCGCTCGCTCAGAAGCGCAGCTGCAAGCCGGTGTGCAGGCTGCGGCCCGGCAGCGGGCTGAGCTCGCGGATGGTGGCCACCGAACTGGCGCTGTAGGCCAGTTGATTGCCCACATTGTCGAGCTTCAGATACCAAAGCGCCTCGTTGTTGCCGATGCGCAGCTGGCGTGACAGGCTCAGCTTGAGCAGACCGTAACCGGCCGTGGCATGGTCCAGGGCCGGCACACGGGTCTGCCGCGCGCTCAAGCGCCATTCCACGCGGGCCATCCACGGGCCCTGGTTGGCGTCCAGCGCCAGGCTGGCGCGCAGCGGCGCCAGGCGCGGCAAGGGCTCGCCGGTCTGGCGGTTGCTGCCGCGCACGCCGTCCAGCGTGGCGGTGAGGGCGAACTGCGTGCCCGGCAGCAGCTGGGCCGGCAGATGCCAGTGGCCTTCCAGCTCGAAGCCTGTCAGCACCGCCGGCACGGCTTTGAAGGCATAGACCGGGAAGGACTCACCCGCGTCGTCGAACTGCTCGCCCGTGGCATCGAGTGCGATATAGCTGGCGAAGCGGGTGCGGAACAGGTTCAGGCGCACAAAGTTTTCAGCCTGCTTCCACTCCAGGCCTAGGTCCACGGCCTTGGCGCGCTCCAGGCCCAGGCTGGCGTCGCCGCGCTCGTAAGCGCCGCTGGCCACATGGACACCCTGCGCATGCAGCTCGTAGAACATGGGGGCACGCTGGCTGCTGTTGACCTGGGCATTGAGGCTGAAGGCTTCGCTCAGGCGATAGCTGCCGCTCAAGGTCAGGCTGCGTGGCTTGAAGCGCAGGCTGCTGGCGGCACCAAAGCGTGGCTCTTCGGCATCGGCCGCATCACCGGCCGAGTTGACGCGCACCGATTCCGCACGCGCGCCCGCCTCCAGGGTCAGCGGGCCGGCTGCGTACTGCTCCAGCAGAAAGACCGCGCTGCTGCGCGTCTGCGAACTGGGCACCAGGGCTTCAGCGCCGATGGCGGAGAAGTCGCTGCGCTCCATCTGCACACCCAGCATGCCCTTGACGGCAGCACTCGCGCCCCAGGGCGCATGCTCCAGCTCCAAACGCAGGTCCTTGCCGCGGTTCTTGAACACCGTGCCCACCTCGCCCGAGCCTTCCACCTCTTGATGCTGGTAGCGGCTGCTGCTGGCATTCCAGCTCACCCGGCGCAGCAGTTCGGCCGCAGCGCTGCCCGGGGCAAAGCGCCATTCGCCGGCCGTGGCCGCGCGCTGGCGCTGCATCTGGATCTGCACATCGGGCTCGACGGTCACGCCGTAGTCGTTGTGGTAGTCCTCCAGCGACAGCCCGACATAGCCCTGGGCGAAGATGTAGGAGCCGCCCACCGCGCCGCCGTGGCTGCGCGCCGCGGAGTTGCGCACCTCGGTGGCGCTTTCACCCTCGGCGCTGAAACGCGGGGTGCTTTGGTTGGAGGCCCGACGGCCGGCCAGGTCGGCATGCCAGGCCCAGCCTTGGCTGCCCGAGCCGACGCCACCGTCCAGCACCACGGCGCCGTTGCGCTCTTGCGCCGGGCCGCCGACGCGCACCTCCGCCGCACCGCTCAAGCCGGGCTGCATGGCCTTGGGGATGCGGTTGTCCAGGGTGTTGACCACACCACCGATGGCGTTGCCGCCATAGAGCAAGGCAGCCGCACCGCGCAGCACCTCGACCCGGTCGATGACCAAGGGGTCGGTCGGCACGGCATGGTCAAAACTCAGGCTGGAGGCATCGACCGAAGCCCCTGAATTGCTCAGCATGCGCACCCGGTCGCCATCCAGGCCGCGGATGGTGGGTCGGTTGCTGTTGGGGCCGAAGTAGCTGGCCGAGACACCGGGCAGACCGTCAAGGGTCTCGCCCAGCGAGGAGGCGCGGCGCAGGCTCAGCTCGTCGCCGCTGAGTGCGCTGTTGGCTTGGGTCAGCTGCTGGCTGCGCAGCGGGTTGCCGGTCAGCTGGACGCGGCCCAGGTGCTCGGTGCTGCCGGCTGCGGACGGCGCAGCGGCCAGCGCGGCAGCGGGATCCGCCGAGGCTGCGGTCTGGGGTGGAGCGGTCGAGGCTGTTTGGGCCTGGCTGGACAGACTCAGGCACAGGAGTGCGGTACCCAGGGCCAAGGGCCGCGGGGCAAAAACGGAAGCGGTGCTCATGATCGGAGAACTTTCTGGCGCTTGTGCCGACGGCCCGCCTGCAAGCGGACTCGTGGACACAACACATAACCGAGGGAACGGGCCGCAGGCTCCCCAAGCTGGGAGGCGCGGCGAAGCCCGTCTCGAGCCGAACGCAGGTCACCAAGGCGAACGCCGCTGAACACAGCGGCCTGCACGCGGGACCTTGCGTGGTCGAGGCGAAAAAGGGAGTTCGCTCAGGCCAGGGAGGGCGGACCGCGGGCCGCGCGCTTCCAGCGCGCCGCCAGGTGCAAAGACGCCACCGGAGCCGCATCGGGCCTCGCGAACACAGCGTCTTGAAGCGCCACCGCGGGCAAGGCCAGGGGCGCGTGGTCGTGGCTGAGCTGGTCAAGCAGCAAGCAAATCAGCTCGCCGCGTGTGTGACCCCAGCCCTCGCCGGACGTCATGCGGGCGGTCTGGGCATCCGACACCGCGCTGGCCGGCGCCAGCGAAGCCAGCGGCACCAGGGCCCGCGCGAAGCCGGCGCTGTGCAGCACCCGGTGCGACTGCCCCAGGCCCTGGAAGGCCAGCATCAAGGCCAGCAGCGCCCAGACCCGCCAGGCCTGCGCCTGCGGCCTGCGCAGCGCTGCGGCGCTGCGTGGTGGGGTCTGGGAGCTGCGGCTCATCGATTCAGTCGATCAGTTTCGGGCTCGCGCTCAAGGCGCGGCCAGACCTTGGCCGCCATTGATGCGATAGAACAGGCCGTAAGGGTCATCGCTGAGCACGGCCAGCACCCCTTCAACCAACACCGGCTCCAGGGTGTAGCGCACCGGCTGCTGGGTGAAGACTTCAATCAAGCCCTCGGCACCGGCCGGCACGCAAAACGAGCAGGAGGTGGGCACCGAAGACAACAAAAAGTGGCGCTGCTTGTCGCCCGGCTCCAGCGGCATCATGAAACCCTGAACCTTGACCTTCTTCTGGTTCAGCGCCTGCACCGGGGCGGGAAAGGTCGGCACCAGCCGGTTCTTCTCTGCCTTGGTACTCACCGAGGACAGCAGGCTCCAGGACAGCACACCTTCGCGCTCCTGCAAAGGCTTGAAGGGGCTGCGCGGGTCGTGGTAGCCCGGGCCTTGCCCGATGACTGGCGCCTGCGCCTGCGCCCCAGCGCAGCACAAGGCCAAGCCCAGCATCACAAGATGACGGCGGGCAGCAAGCGCAAAGCGGGACGGGCGGTTCACAAGCAGCACAGTTCGGTTCATGGCGATTCAGATCGAGTGCGGCATTGTGCCTGCAGCAGCATCGCTTCAGCGCGGCGCCTGCAGCAATTCACTGACATCCAGCCGGTAAGCGCGCCAGGCCGGCCAGGCCGAGGCCAGCAGGGCCAGCGCCGCGGCAAGCAGGGGCAGGCTCCACTCCCAGCTGGAGAACCAGGCGCCGCTCAGGCGCAAGCTCTGGCGCTCGGCCAGCACCCGGCCCAGGATCTCGCACAGACCATGCCCCAGGCCAAGGCCGATGACACAAGCCAGCGCCGCCAGAATCGCCGCTTCCAGCCCCACCAGCACCGCCACCCGCCACGGTGGCGCGCCCAGCATGCGCATCATGGCCAGATCCGCCTGCCGGGCCCGGACGGCATTGAGCAAGGCCACGAACACCGACAAGCCCGCCGCCAGCAGCAGCACCCACGCAAAGCCGCGCAAGACCTCGGTGCCCGCCCCCACCATGCGCAGCAAGCGCGCGGTTTCCAGCGCCGGCGCTGCCGCCTGCAGGCCCGGCTGGGCATTGACCCAGCGCGGCAGGCTGATGGCCGCGAGCGGGCTGCGGTAGCTGAGCAGGATCAAGGTGACCTCGCGCTGGGCCTCATCCCTGTCCTCTACCTCATGCGCCTCATGCGCCTCGCCATGGTGGGCCTCGTGAACCTGCCAGACGGAGGCCAGATCGGTCAGCACCAGGCGGTCGATCACCGTGCCCGTGGGCTTCAGAATGCCGGTCACGGTGTAGCCACCGCCCTCGTGCGCATCCCCCTGCTCGCCCAGGCCGTGGCTGCCGGCAAACGATGCGCCCAGGCCCAGGCCGGTGCGCTGTGCGACCTCGGCACCGAGCACGGCCTGCATCGGCCCGTTCCACGCCTGCCCCTGAGCCAGGCTGGCGCCGTACAACTCCAGATAGCGGCGCTCCGTGCCCACGATGCGAAAGCCACGCAGGCTGTCACCCAGCGACAGTGGCACGGCGCGTGCGACCAGGGGCTGCGCACGCAAGGTCTTGAGTGTGGTCAGCGGAATGTTGCCGGTCGGCACATCGAGATGGAACACGCCCGAGAGCATGATTTGCATGGGGCTGCCTTTGGCGCCGACCACCAGATCGATGCCGGCCAGATCACGGCGCACACCCGCCTCGATCTGCTCGCTGACCAGAAGCACAAAGCTGATCGCCGCCAGGCCCAGGCTCAGGAGCAAGAGATTCAGGCCGGCCGTCAGCGGCTGCGCCCAGAGATAACGCCAGGCCAGGCGAATCAGGGCGCTCATGCCTGCACCTCGCCCGCGCGGCCCGCCGCCAAATCCAGCAGCGACCAATCCGCCCTGCCCGCCAGCGGCTGGACCAGACGGCCGTCGTGCGTGGCCAGGATCAAGCTGACGCCCTGCGCCGCGGCGACCTCGAGCAGCAAGTGCAAGACCTGCTGCGCATGGGCATCATCCAGACTGGCGCTGGGCTCATCGGCCAGCAAAAACGCCGGCTGCCGCATCAAGGCCCGCGCCAGGGCGACCCGCTGCGCCTGCCCCACGCTCAGCTGGTGCGGCAGGCGCGCGCCCAGGCCTTGCAAACCCAGCTGCTGCAACAAAGCCAAGGCACGCTCAGGCTGGGGCAGCAAGCCAGCGCTGATGAAGGGCAAGGCCAGGTTGTCGAGCACGCTGAGGCTGGCACTGAGGTGCAGGCGCTGCGGCACAAAGCCCAGCTGCGCGCCGCGCCAGGCATCCCGCTGGCGCGCACTCAGCGCACTCAGCTCGGTTCCAGCCATCTGAATGCGGCCCGCGCTCGGCGTCAGCAGACCGGCCATCAGGGCCAGCAAGGTGGATTTGCCGCTGCCCGAGGGGCCTCGCAGCAGCAAATGCCGTCCGGTCGGAAGCGAAAAATCAGGAAAAACGACGGGGCTGCCGCCACCCGCGTAGTGGTGGCTGAGCCCGGACCATTGAATACTCATCGACGCCAAGCGCTCCGCAGGTGTTTGTGCACGTGATGCGTCAATCGGCCGGGCGCAGCAGGCGCGCAAAGGTCTTGCGGAACTTCTCGACCTTGCCGGCCACGACAAAGGCGCAGTAACCCTGGTCAGGGTTGCGGGCGTAGTAGTGCTGGTGGTAGGCCTCGGCCGGCCAGTAGTTCTGCTCGGGCAGCAGTTCCGTCACCAGCCGGCCCTGGTGGGCAGCCTGGGCTTCGTCCCAAACTTGCCGGGCTTGCGCCGCCTGCTCAGCTGAATGGGTGTAGATGCCCGATCGGTACTGCGTGCCGACATCGGCGCCCTGGCGGTTGAGCGAGGTCGGGTCGTGGATGACAAAGAACACCTCCAGCAACTCACGCAGGCTGACCACAGACGGATCGAAATCGACGCGCACCACCTCGGCATGGCCGGTCTGGCCGGAACAGACCTGCTCGTAGGACGGGTTTTCAACCGGGCCATTGCAATAGCCCGACTGCACCGCATGCACGCCGCGCACCTGCTCAAACACTGCCTCAAGGCACCAGAAACAGCCACCACCGAGGGTGATGCGTTGCAAGGAGGTAGGAATGGGGCGGTTCATGGTGTCGGGTCGCGTCACAGCGAAGGTATGGGGTAGGCAAACGAATCGGCGCGAGCATATCCGAGCCGACCCGCACTCGCCGATGACGGACTCATGCCCACATGCAGCGATGATGCGCACCGGCGAAACAGAATCAATTCGACAACAGGTGTGGAAATCGAGGTGGAGCGAAGGTGGATTGGAGCTTGCTGACCCCAAACTTGAAGCCGCTGGCCATGAGCCTGGTGCAGGCACCCATGGTGTTCATGGCCCTGGCCATCGCAGGAGGCTGGCAATTGCAAAAAGGGCGCCGGCGTCGTGGCTGGCTGCTCCTGATCGCGACCGTGATCGCGGTCTGGCTCAGTGGCTGCGAAGGCTTCGGACGTTTTTTGAGCCAGCAATGGCTGAACACCCCGCCCGCCCTGGACCGGGCAGAGATCGCCCGGCTGCGCCAGCTGCAAGCCAAGGACGGCGGCGTGGCCGTGTTGGTGCTCGGCGGCGGTGCGCGCCAGTGGGCGCCGGAGTACCAGGGCCCCTCTCTCAATGAGCACAGCCAGCCCCGGCTGCGGCTGGGCATCTGGCTGTCACGGCAGATCCAGGCGCCGCTGGGCTTTTCGGGCGGCATCGGCTGGCAGGCGCGCGACCAGCTGCTCAGCGAAGGCCAGATCGCCCGCCGCGTCGCTGCCGATGAATTTCAACACCCCCTGTCCTGGATCGAAGACCGCTCGCGCGACACCCGCGAGAACGCCCGCTTCAGCATCGACTATCTGCAGCAGCGCCAGATCCGCACCCTGGTGCTGGTCACGCATGAGCAGCATCTGCCGCGCGCGCTGCGCGCTTTTCGCGAAGCCATGAATGACAAGGGCGTGCCGGGCTCCATCACCCTGATCCCTGCCCCAGCCGGCTTGCGTCCGGACGGCCCATGGCGGCTGAGCACCTGGTTGCCATCCAGCGAGGGCTATGCCCGGGTGCGCTATGTCATCTACGAGGCCATTGCCCTGGCCGCGGGCCACTGAAACGGCGACGCCCAGCGGAAAACGTCAAGCCCAGAAGTAGAAACCCCTTCCAAGCCTGAACCGGGAAGGGGTGTGGTGGCTGACGCCACCGATGGGGCTCTCGGGGGATGTGCCCGAGGGCTCCTGGCGCGCAATGATTGCGCCAGAGGTTGTGCCTGAAACAGGCCTCCCAACACTAGGTGAGGCCCGGCTCGCTTTCAAGCCATCAAGCCCCGGACAAACCCGAGGCTGAGGATGTGAACAGGGTTTCAAACAACTGATCGGCGCGCGCTTGCACCTCGGGCGTCATGGCGATGCCCCGGCCCCACTCGCGGCTGGTCTCACCCGGCCATTTGTTGGTGGCATCCAGGCCCATCTTGCCGCCCAGACCGCTGACCGGCGAGGCGAAATCGAGGTAGTCGATCGGCGTGCTGTCCACCAGGGTGGTGTCACGCACCGGGTCCATGCGTGTGGTGATGGCCCAGACCACTTCCTTCCAGTCGCGGATGTTGATGTCCTCATCCACCACGACGATGAACTTGGTGTACATGAACTGCCGCAAAAAGCTCCAGAGCCCGAACATCAGCCGTTTGGCATGGCCGGGATAGGCTTTGCGAATCGAGATCACCGCCATGCGGTAGCTGCAGCCTTCGGGCGGCAGATAGAAATCAACGATCTCGGTGAACTGCTTTTGCAGAATCGGCACGAACACTTCATTCAGCGCGACACCCAGAATGGCCGGCTCATCGGGCGGCTTGCCGGTGTAGGTCGAGTGGTAGATCGGCTGCTCGCGCCTTGTCAGGCGGCTGACTTCAAACACCGGGAACCAATCCTGCTCGTTGTAGTAACCGGTGTGGTCGCCGTACGGCCCCTCCAGCGCGTGCAGGTAGCCGCCCTTCTCTTTCAGCGGCACGCCGTCTTCGCTGACACCGGTGAAACCCGCAGCCGACGGCGGGATATGCCCCTCCAACACGATCTCGGCGCTGGCCGGCACTTGCAGCATGCGGCCGGCTTCACCCACGCCGCTGTCCACCAGTTCGGTGCGTGAGCCCCGCAACAGTCCGGCGAACTGGTACTCCGACAAGCTGTCGGGCACCGGCGTGACGGCGCCCAAGATGGTGGCGGGATCGGCGCCCAGCGCCACCGCAATCGGAAACGGCTGCCCCGGATTGGCCAGCGCAAACTCGCGGAAATCCAAGGCGCCGCCGCGATGGGCGAGCCAGCGCATGATGAGCTGGCGCCGTCCGATCAGTTGCTGGCGGTAGATCCCCAAGTTCTGGCGCGCTCGCGGCTTGGGCACCGACTGCGGCCCCCGGGTAATGACCAAACCCCAGGTGATCAGAGGGCCGATATCACCCGGCCAGCACGTCTGGATCGGGATGTCCTTGAGGTTGATGTCGGCACCCTGCAGCACCATCTCCTGGCACGCCGCGCGACGCACCGTCTGGGGTTTCATGTCCCAGACTGCTTTCATCATCTGCAGCAAACGGCCGACGTCCTTGACGCCCTTGGGCGGTTCGGGCTCTTTCAGATTGGCCAGCACATGGCCGACCTGGCGCAAATCATCGAGGCTGTCGGCCCCCATGCCCAGGGCCACACGACGCGGCGTGCCAAACAAATTGCTGAGCACCGGCATGGTGTGACCGGTGGGTTGCTCGAACAAGAGTGCTGGTCCCTCGGCGCGCAAAACCCGGTCGCTGAGGGCCGTCATCTCCAAGACGGGGGAGACCGGCTGGCTCACCCGTTTGAGCTCACCCATGCCCTCCAAACCGCCAATAAAGTCGCGCAGGTCACGATACTTCATAACATCCAGTAATATAAAAACCAGTTAACAAGCTTGACGGGTTATTTTTGACCCTTAAAATCCGCCTGCCCTGAACATTCAGGGTTAACCCGTGTCTTCGCCTTCGGGAGGGTGAAGACGCCCCGCTGCCGATGGACGTCAGCCCCGGCGAAGGCCTGCAATCCGCAAGCCCCGCCACCTGGGCCGGCCCATTATCACTGCCACCCCTTGAGCCCCTGGCGCCAGCCGGGATGCTTGATTCGTGGAAGAGAAGAAAGGAGTCGCATGACAGCGCGTCGTGATCTTTTATCCCTGACCCGCAGCACCGGAGCCGCTGCGTCCTTGTTCATCAAGGACATCGGCCAAGGCCTGCTGGTCGTCAGCCACAACACCCTGGCCCTGGTCGGCCTGGCCGTGGTGGCTGTGCTCCTGACCTTTGCCAGCCAGGCTGAACTGCGCCAGCAACTCGAAGGCCAGGCCCGTGGCTGGCTCCATGCCCGCCAAGAAGCCCGCAATATCGCCGATGGCAACACCTTGATCGGCAACGAAGAACCGGATGCGATCGCCCGCGCCACGGCGGTCGACCCCAAGGATCTGCCCCGCCAGCAGGCCGCCATCGCCCAGTGGGTGGCACGGCGCTACAAGGTGGCCCCCGAGCCCATCAGTCGCCTGGTTCAAGAAGCCTACGCGGTCGGCCAGCGCGCTCGGGTGGAACCGACCCTGATTCTGGCCATCATGGCCATCGAGTCGGCCTTCAACCCATTTGCACAAAGCACGGTGGGCGCCCAGGGTCTGATGCAGGTGATGACCCAAGTGCACAACGACAAGTACGAGGCGTTCGGCGGCAATTTCGCGGCCTTCGACCCGATCACCAATATGCGTGTCGGTGTTCAAGTGCTGAAAGAGTGCATCCAACGAGCCGGCACGGTGGAGGAAGGCTTGCGCTACTACGTGGGCGCAGCCAATTTGCCCGACGAAGGCAACTACACCAGCCGAGTCTTGGCCATGCAGGAGCAACTCAAGGCCGTGGCCGCGGGCCGACCTGTACCCGCTCGCCCAGCCAGCACGCCAATGGCCGCACCCAAGCTGCCGAGCGGCCCGGCCACGGTCGAGGACGAGCGCGTCGCCCAGCTGCACTGAGCGCAGCCTGCCCTGTGCTTTGGCGAAGCCGGCTTCCTCAGGAGCCCCTGGCGCTGCGGCTACACTGCAGCCTTCGCGCGACTGGCGATCAAGGAGGGCCAGGTGACCGAGCGTCACCGGCAGCCTGAGGTGGTGGACCACCGGGAAGCGCGAACGTCGATGGGCTGAACCCCACGCCGACTTCAGCCGTTCGCCTGGGCAGCTTGGTCTCGCTGATGCACCCGTTTCTTCAATTCGGTGCCCAGCCGGACGGGCACTCCACCTCTAGAGCACTGCCACCCCTATGTTTGACCGTAGCACTTCCACCCTCGCCCAAGTCGATCCGGATCTCTGGGCTGCCGTCCAGAACGAAAACCGTCGCCAAGAAGATCACATCGAGCTGATCGCCTCGGAAAACTACACTTCGCCCGCAGTGATGCAGGCGCAGGGCAGCCAGCTGACCAACAAGTACGCCGAGGGCTACCCCGGCAAACGCTACTACGGTGGCTGCGAGTACGTGGACGTGGTCGAACAGCTGGCCATTGACCGCCTGAAAGAGCTCTTCGGCGCCAACTTCGCCAATGTGCAGCCCAACTCCGGCTCGCAAGCCAACCAAGGCGTGTTCTTCGCCTTGCTGCAGCCGGGCGACACCATCATGGGCATGAGCCTGGCCGAGGGCGGCCACCTGACCCACGGCATGGCCTTGAACATGAGCGGCAAGTGGTTCAACGTCATCTCCTACGGCCTGAACGCCAAGGAAGAGATCGACTACGACGCCATGGAAGCCCTGGCCCGCGAGAAAAAGCCCAAGCTGATCATCGCGGGCGCTTCGGCCTACAGCCTGCGTATCGATTTCGAGCGCTTCGGCAAGATCGCCAAAGAAATCGGCGCCTACTTCATGGTGGACATGGCCCACTACGCGGGTCTGATCGCCGCGGGCGTCTACCCCAACCCGGTTCCGCACGCCGATGTGGTGACCTCCACCACCCACAAGAGCCTGCGCGGCCCGCGCGGCGGCATCATCCTGTGCAATGACGAAGCGATCGCCAAGAAGATCAACTCGGCCATCTTCCCCGGCATCCAGGGCGGCCCGCTGATGCACGTGATCGCCGGCAAGGCCGTGGCCTTCAAGGAAGCGCTGACGCCCGAGTTCAAGGCCTACCAGGCTCAGGTGGTCAAGAACGCCAAGGTCTTGGCCGACACCCTGATCGAGCGCGGACTGCGCATCGTCTCGGGCGGCACCGAGAGCCACGTCATGCTGGTGGACCTGCGCCCCAAGAACCTGACCGGCAAGGAAGCCGAGGCCATCCTGGGCGCCGCCCACATGACCTGCAACAAGAACGGCATCCCCAACGACCCGCAAAAGCCCATGGTCACCAGCGGCATCCGCCTGGGCACGCCGGCCATGACCACGCGCGGTTTCAAGGAAGAACAGGTGCGCGCCACCGCTCACCTGATCGCCGATGTACTGGACAAGCCGCATGACGAGGCCAATCTGTCCGCCGTGCGCGAGAAGGTCGCCGCCCTGACGCGCGACTTCCCGGTCTACCGCTGAGCCTGATCCAGGCACGACACGCCGATGCGCTGCCCCTTTTGCAATCACGGAGAAACCCAGGTCGCCGAGACCCGGGAATCGGATGAAGGCGATGTGGTGCGCCGTCGGCGTCGCTGCCTGGGTTGCGACAAGCGATTCACCACTTACGAACGGGCAGAAATTGCCCTGCCCGTGGTGGTCAAGAAAGACGGCACGCGCGCGGACTTTGACTCCCGCAAGGTTCGCGCGTCCATGCAACTGGCCCTGCGCAAGCGCCCGGTCAGCATTGAGCAAATCGACGCCGCCTTGCTGCGCATCGAAGAGGCCCTGCTGACCAGCGGCGCCCGCGAACTGCCCTCGACCAAGCTCGGCGAGCTGGTCATGCGCGAACTCAAGCGCATCGACAAGGTGGCCTATGTCCGCTTCGCGTCCGTGTACCGCAGCTTTGAAGATGTGGACGAGTTCCGCCAGCTGATCCGCGAGATTTGAGCCGCTTTTAGCCGCTTTTAGCGCCTCGCGGCCTCACAACACCATCCCCCACCAAAGAGGGGGGCCACTCCCACCTCGGAGTGACAGAGATTCAGACCTGCACCTCCTAGATTGTGTCCATCGCGGCACATCAAGGAGTGACAAATGAACCGTCTGAACCAAAGCACCGGCATTCGAGGCGTCTCCCTGATTGAAGCCTGCGTCACCCTCTCGATCGTCTCGACATTGACAGCGGTAGCTTTGCCGTCCCTGCAATCCAGCAAACGTGTGCAATCCCTCAAAGCTCTGTCGCAAACCCTCATGACGGACTTGCAGCAAGCCAGAGGAGACACCGTCTTGCTCGGCGCCTCCACGCATTTCAAGACCTCTTCGACAGCAGCGGGAAGTTGCTATGTCCTCTACGCTGGAGACGTCAGCGCCTGCGGCTGCAACGCGGACGGTCAAGCCTCCTGCACCACCGCCGGGCGACTGATTCGATCCCAGTGGGTTCAACGAAGCAGTGGCTTGACCATGCAAGCCAATGTCACGACTCTCAGCTTTCACAGCAGACAAGGCACTGTAACAAGCACAGGCCACATCGACGTGAGCAGCCAGCAAGGCGAAACTCTTCGCCATGTCATAGCCATCACAGGTCGTATTCGGACATGCTCGCCGAACGGGTCAATTGCCGGTAGCCCGACCTGTGCTTGAGCCCCCCCCCCCCTCAAGTGAGGGTCTGCAGACAAGCGGTTCAGCTCCCAGGACAAGCGGCAAAGTAGCGCCTTATTGCGCCTCTTGCGGTTTTCATAATGCACGCATGAGAACACCGCGCCGAAAAAGCCCAGCATTGCTACGCCTTAGACGGCACCAGACGGCTGGCTTTACCTTGATCGAGCTGATGCTGACTGTAGTCATCATTGCCATCTTGGCGGCTGTTGCACTACCCAGCTACAAAGAGTACGCGACTCGCAGCCGCCGATCGGAGGCAATCACCGCAATTTCAGCGGTGGTCCAAGCCCAGGAAAGGTGGCGAGCCAATCGATCGTCGTATTCAAACTCCGTGACGGACCTGGTGGGATCACTTCAGATCCAACACTACGAGTTGACCTTGGAGGGGATTGGCGAAACGGGCAGCTACGCGACGGGCTATGTCGTGAAAGCTACGGCCAAATCCCGCGGCCTACAAAACAATGATTCCGATTGCCCGGTCATGATGGCAACAATGACAGGAGGGCAATTGACCTATGCCGCTCAATCCGGACAAGTCAATACAACAAGCAAATGCTGGCCCAAATGAAGCACAAGCGCAACGGAGTGACGCTGGTTGAATTGATGGTGGTGCTCGTGATCCTCGGGGTCCTGGCCGCCCTGGCAGCTCCATCCATGGCCGATATGTGGAACAGGCGCCGAGTGGTTGCGGTTGCCGACGAAATCGCGAACGATTTGGCCTTTGCACGCTCTGAGGCGGTCGCGAAGGGCACCAACGTCCAAATCCATTACAAGAAATCGACAGACCTCAGTTGCTACACGGTCAACTATCGAGGCACTGTGGGTTTTTGCAATTGCCTTTCGACCACTGCCCCGGCTTGTGATCCCATCGACACAACAGCCACCGAAGTCAAGACAGTACAGATTCCCGGCAGCTTGGGTGTGACTTTCGAATCAACGGGCGCGACGGGTATCGGCGCCAATCGAATTGAGTTCACCTTTCCGCAGTTCACACCCAACCCGGCTGACTTTTCAGTCCTGGTCAGTGGACGAAGGGGCGTCAGCTTGAAAGTTCAAGTGAACGCCATGGGTCGCATCAAGACGTGCTCACCCAATGGAACCATGCCCGGGGTTGCATCATGCTAGGTCGAAATCGAGCTTCAATTCGAAGCCGGCAACTTGGTCTCAGTCTGATTGAACTGATGGTCGGGGTCACCGTTGGCATGATCGTGATTGCTGGGGCCGGCATGATGATGACCAGCCAATTGGCGGATCACCGACGCCTTGTGCTGGAAACTCAAATTCAACAAGATCTTCGGGCTGCAGCAGACTTGATGCTCAGGGAGATTCGTCGTTCAGGAGCATGGACCATTCCGCAGAACGGCATCTGGGCGCCTGGCATGAGTTCAAACCCGATTGAAAATCGGTATGCAGCTTCACTGCGTGTGACCGGTGAAGACAATTCGCGAGTCTTGACTTACGCCTACGCCAAGCATAAGGAACGTACGGGTATTCCATCCGACCCGGCCGAAGACAACGCGGTTGATGACGACACAGAATCCTTCGGCTTCAAACTCGAAGGCGGTATGTTGCGCATGCGGCTCGGAGGCCGATGGCAGCCGATGACAGATTCCAACACCTTGTTGGTCTCCTCTTTCAATGTCAGCAGCAACGAGCAGACGGTCAGCCTGATCGACAGCTGCCCCGATCGCTGCGAGGGTGCGAGTGTCAACTGCCCGCCTCGTCAAATTCAAAGGCTCATCACCATCACATTGACGGGACAAGCGGCTCATGACAGCAATGTCGTGAGACAAGTGACCGTGAGCGGCAAAGCCCGCAACGATGAAATCACTGGGACTTGCTCATGAGGTCCATTTCAAACAAGCAACATGGGGCGGCGACTCTGGTCGTCGTGATGGTCTTGTTCTTGATCATGGCAATGATGGCTGCGTATGCCAATCGAAACATGGTCTTTGAGCAGCGAATTGCCAGCAACTACTATCGAGCCAACGTGGCAGTTGAAGCTGCAGAGGCGGGCATTGAGTGGACCTTGGGCATGCTCAATGGCATCAACATTGACGCAGCTTGCCGAAGCAGTGCAACTGCCACGACCAGTTTTCGGGATCGTTACCTGACTTCGATTCAGCCCGAAACCCGCGAAATCGGCGTACTCGATTCAACAGGTGCTGTCGGGCATGCTGCCTGCGTTCGCAACAACGCAACGGGTACATGGACTTGCCAGTGCGCAAGCACAATGGTCTCTTTGACAGCATTCCCTTCAGTCACTGAGGCGGACAGCCTGCAACCAACGTTTTATGTCAGACTCGACCGGCGACCTGCCAACAGCGCGACACCGCCCCCACCCCCAAAACCAGGCACGATGCGCCTGCGAGCCATTGGCTGCAGTGGCAGCTCAATTCCCACCTGCGCCGATGTGCAAGCCAGCGCCCTGGCCATGCAGGGCCGATCAACGGTCGAGGCAGATATTGCCCTCGTCAGTGCACTCAAGAACGCTCCCGCAAGCCCATTGACTGTGAAAGGCACGCTCACGGTCGACGCAGAGAGTCTCGGTTTGCACAACAGTGACCCACGTGCCAACGGCATGCTTTTGGTGACCGGCGAAGCCCGACCAAGCAGTCCGGCCTTACGCACGGACCGAATGAGCAGCCTGCCAGGCTCTGACCCCACAACGGCCATTTTGGACAATGACCTGAGCCTGAAGAATGCGCCTACGGGTCGCATGTTCTCCAGATATTTCGGCATGACGCTGCAGCAGTACCTGGATCAACCGGCCATGCGAAAGATCACCTGCCCGGAAGCAGACTGTGGGAGCACCTTAGTCACCGCCTACGCGCGCGGCGTTCGCATGGCCTGGGTTGACGGCCCCGTCACCATTGCCAGCAACGTCACCTTGGGCAGCGCGGCCATGCCGATGGTGATCGTGGCGAAAGGCACGCTGACACTCGAGGGTCCCATGCAACTCACCGGGCTCATCTACGCTACGGGACAAGGACGCTGGACCGGATCCAGTACTCAGCCCTCTCTGATCACGGGCTTGCTCATGCTTGAAGGCGGCCTCGATGTCACTGGGCGGGCAGATATCTGGTATCACCCCTCGGTCGTCAATCAATTGAAAAATGCGACCGGGAGCTTTGTGCGCATGCCCGGAAGTTGGTGGAACTACTGATATGGGCACACCGCATCGTCACTCAAAGCCCACTCATCGGGCTCGACTCGTGAAGCCAGTCCAAGCCCCACCAGGTTCTTCTCAGTTCGGGGTGGCATTGATTGAGGCCTTGGTGGCACTTCTCATCATGGCCTTCGGCATGGTTGCATTGATCGGCCTGCAAGGAACCATGCGCAGGGCTTCTGATTTGTCAAAGCAACGCAGCGAAGCCATGCGGATCGCCCAATCAGAGCTGGAACGTTTGCGCGACTTCTCCGTCGCAACCATCAACGCAAGCTCACCTGCTGGTACACGTGACTTTGCCAGCATCCAGAGCTTGAATGCCTGCACCGGTGAGGAAGGCGAAGGCGCCTGCCTCCAATCGATCAATGTTGGCAACGCGAGCTACTCCATCAGCCGAACCGTCGGCGACTGGACAGAAGCGCTCTCAGGTCATACCCAGGCCCTCCCTCCCATGCGCAATGTTCAGGTCCGCGTGAGTTGGGTTGATCGTGCCGCTGGCGCACAGTTCGTGCAATTGGACAGCTTCATCTCCAAGGCAGAGACCTTTCTGAGTGGCTCATTGGTTGCCGCTCCTTCTGCCGGAGCGCTTCGCAGGCCAGGTGAGCGCGATGTCAGCATCCCACTAGAAGCAAAAGACTTGGGTGATAGCACTAGTGTTTTCAAGCCAATACCGAACGGCTCAGTCGCGTGGGTATTCAATAACTTAACTGGGGTTATCTCCAGCAAATGCACAGCCCCTGCAGCCAGCCCGACTGCAAACTTGACCACCGCAGATTTACAGAATTGCACAACCATTAACGGACTACTTCTGAGTGGAAAGATTTGGTTCTCAAGCACAAACACTGGAAATCCAAATCCACAATTGCTACAAGGCTCGGCACTACCCGTAACCCTAGAGCTATCCCCCATTCGACCAACGCCATCAGCAAGCCCAGGCTATGAGTGCTTTACCAACTCCCCTGCTGGCAATCAGTCCGTCTCTTATTACTGCGTCGTCTACCCATTGCCCGGCACTCCGACAGTGTGGTCATCTGGAGTGAGTTCCACCCCTTCATCGAATGAAAGCCCCAACGTCACCTTCAATCCGAGCAATGGACAACGAATTTGCCCGAGCAACCGTTCATCCGGCTTAAAAGTTATTGTCAACGATTCAACTTCTCGCTGGACGATTTGCCGGTACTCAGCCGACTATGACGGCGACGGGAAGCTATCAAACAACGAACACCCCAGAAGCTACATAAATGTCTCAAAGGCGTTGACGAATCAAAACTTTCTTGTAGTTCCTGCAGAGTTCGATGCACAACAAAACCCTATCAACAGCTGCCCTGCCGGCGCCCCGGTAAACGTCAGCACAGGAGTTTTTTCAAATTACTCGACAGTTTGGCACCAACCCGCAAGATTCAATTCTCAACAATCCCAACACAATGGGCTGGAGTCTGATGTTGGCAACCTTGAATCGGGAGGCCAGGCCTGCTCCCTAGTGCAATGAGACAATTGCGCGCTTTGTGGACGAGAGTCACAAAGTCGTAGGCAACAAGAAGAGCAAGGACTGCAGTGTTCAAGAATTTGATGGTGTACCGCATCGGTGCGGATTGGCAGATCACGGTAGAGCAGATCGAGGAAAGCCTGGCGAAGTCCGTTTTCGTCGAGTGTGGCGCCACCCAGGCGCAGTCGCTGGGCTGGGCTTCGCCCCGAGACATTCCCCACGCCCCCTTGGTGGAAGACATTGGCGGCCACTGGCTGCTGAAGCTGGTGCTGGAGCAGCGCGTGCTGCCCGGCTCGGTGGTGCGCAAGCGCACCGATGAGCTGGCCGCCCGCGTCGAGCAGGAAACCGGCCGCAAGCCCGGCAAAAAGCAGACCAAGGACCTCAAGGAGCAGGCCACGCTGGAACTGCTGCCCCAGGCTTTCACCAAACAATCTTCCATCCGAGTCTGGATCGCGCCGGCTCAGCAGCTCCTCATGATCGACGCCGGCAGTGCCAGCCGCGCCGAAGAGGTGGTCACTTTGCTGGTCAAGGCGCTCGACGGCCTGAACCTGCACCTGATCCAGACCGCCGAATCGCCCGCCGTCTGCATGGCCGCCTGGTTGATGGACGGTGTGCCGCCCGAGGGCTTCACCATCGACCGCGAGTGCGAACTCAAGAGCGGCGACGAAATGAAATCCGTGGTGCGCTACGCCCGCCATGCGCTGGACATTGAAGAGGTGCGCCAGCATCTGCAAAGCGGCAAGGCCCCCACCCGTCTGGCCATGAGCTGGAAGGACCGTGTGTCCTTCATGCTCACCGACACCTTGCAGATCAAGAAGATCAGCTTCCTCGACCTCGCCTTCGAAGGCCGCGACACGCCCGAGAAGGACGAGGCTTTTGATGCCGACGCCGCCCTGGCCACCGGCGAGCTGTGCAAGCTCATCCCCGAGCTGATCGACGGCCTTGGTGGCGAGCATGACTTCTTTGCCGCGGGTGCTGCATTGGCCGCCCTGCCCGCAAGCGCAAGCCCGAGCACCGACCCGACCGGCAGCGCATCTGCCAGCCAGACGCTCGAAACTGCGCCCTGGGACTGAGTGTTGAACCACAGCGCCGCCCTGCCCCGCCCGACTCACCTGGCCTCCGCGCAAGAGGCCATGCGCCATGCCCTGAGCCTGGCCGAACGTGCGATCGGCCTGACCGACCCCAACCCGCGGGTCGGCTGCGTCATCGTCGCGGCCGATGGGCGACTGCTTGGCCAAGGCCACACCCAGGCCGCCGGCCAGGCCCATGCCGAGGTGATGGCCCTGCGCGATGCGCAAGCACGCGGCGAATCGGTGCTGGGCGCGACCGCCTACGTCACGCTCGAGCCCTGCGCCCACCACGGGCGCACGCCGCCCTGCTGTGATGCCTTGATCGCCGCCGGCCTGGGCCGCGTGGTCGCCGCCCTGGAAGACAGCAACCCGCAGGTGGCCGGCCAGGGCATGGCGCAGCTGCGCGCCGCTGGCGTGCAGGCCGAGTGGGTGGAAGACCCCGCTCTCAGCACGGCAGCGCGCGAGCTGAACCTGGGTTTTCTCTCTCGCATGCAGCGCGGCCGGCCCTTTGTGCGCATGAAGATGGCCGCCTCCCTGGACGGCCGAACGGCTCTGGAGAACGGCGTCAGCCAATGGATCACCGGCCCGGCCGCCCGCCAGGACGGACATGCCTGGCGCAAGCGCGCGGGCGCCGTGCTCAGCGGCATTGGCACCGTGCGCGATGACGACCCGCGGCTGGATGTGCGCCTGGTCGACACCGTCTTGCAACCGCTGCGCGTCATCGTTGACTCCCGGCTTGAAATATCGCCCGCGGCCCGGTTGCTGGCGCCACCGGGTCAGGCCTTGCTCTGCCACGCGCTTGAGTCGCTGGAAGGGCATGCAACGGCCGCTGCTCTGCGCAAAAAGGGCGCCGAGTTGATCAGCCTGCCGGGCCCGGGCGGCAAGGTCGATCTGCCCGCCTTGCTCGACGAGCTGGGCCGGCGCGGCATCAACGAGCTGCATGTCGAAGCCGGGCACAAGCTCAACGGCTCCCTGCTGCGCACTGGCTTGGTGGACGAACTCCTGGTCTACCTGGCCCCGCTGCTGCTGGGCCCGGGGCGCGAGCTGGCTGCCCTGCCCGCCCTGAGCCAGCTCGAACAGGCGCAGCGCTGGCAATGGCAAGAATGCACGCCGATCGGCGAGGATCTGCGCCTGCGGGCCCGGCCGCTGCGCGATTGATGACCCCGCTCCAGTTGCAGCGGCCCTGCCCCGCCTACAATCGGGTTTATGCCCATATCTCCCGTCCCCGAGTTGGTGGCCGAGCTTGCAGCCGGCCGTATGGTGATCCTGGTTGACGAAGAAGACCGCGAAAACGAGGGTGACCTCGTGCTGGCGGCCGACCATGTCACGCCAGAGGCGATCAACTTCATGGCCAAGTACGGCCGTGGCCTGATCTGCCTGACCCTCACCCGCGAGCGCTGCGAGCGCCTGCAGCTGCCGCCCATGGCCAGCCGCAACGGCACCAAGCACGCCACCGCCTTCACCGTCTCCATCGAGGCCGCCACCGGCGTCACCACCGGCATCTCGGCCGCCGACCGTGCGCGCACCGTGCAGGCCGCCGTAGCCCGCGGTGCCGAAGCGCGCGATCTGGTGCAACCTGGCCACATCTTCCCGCTGCAAGCCCAGGATGGTGGCGTGCTGATGCGCGCCGGTCACACCGAAGCCGGCTGCGACTTTGCCCAGATGGCCGGCCTGACGCCCGCCGCGGTGATTTGCGAAATCATGAAGGACGACGGCACCATGGCCCGTCTGCCCGACCTGATCGAGTTCGCCAAGGAGCATGGGCTCAAGATCGGCACCATTGCCGACCTGATCGAATACCGCAGCCGCAACGAAACCCTGATCAGCCGCGTGGCCCAGCGCAAGCTGCAGACCGCCCAGGGCGAGTTCGATTGCAGCGTCTACACCGACCGCACCGGCGCCACCCACCTGGCCCTGAGCAAGGGACAGTGGTCGGCCAGCGACGAGGTGCTGGTGCGCGTGCATGAGCCCCTGTCGGTGCTCGACCTGCTGGACACCGGCTCCTGCGGCCACTCCTGGCCGCTTCCCGCCGCTCTGGCCGAGCTGCAAGCCGCCCCCTGCGGCGTGGCCGTGCTGCTGAATTGCGGCGAAGAAGCCGGCAGCCTGCTGGCACGCCTACAAGCCAGCGAGCCCGCCCAGCCACCACGCACCGTTATGGATCTGCGCACCTACGGCGTGGGCGCGCAAATCCTGCGTGAACTCGGCGTGCACAAGATGCGCCTGCTCGGCAGCCCGCGCCGCATGCCCAGCATGACCGGCTACGGCTTGGAAGTCACCGGCTTCAAGGCCGCCACCCCTAACTCCTGAGAAGAGCGCACACCATGCAAGGATCGGACAAAGGCCACGCCGCGGCTCAAGCCTCGCTGAACGGGCAAGACTTGCGCATCGGCATCGTGCAAGCCCGCTTCAACCACGCCATCACCAGCCGCCTGGCCGAGGCCTGCGTGGCCGAACTCAAGGCCCTGGGCGTGGACGAAAAGCACATCCGCCACGTCACCGTGCCGGGCGCCCTGGAAGTGCCCATCGCCCTCAATGCCATGGCCGACAGCCAGGACTACAGCGCCCTGGTGGCCCTGGGCTGCATCATCCGTGGTGAGACCTACCACTTCGAGTTGGTCGCCAACGAGAGTGGCGCAGCCATCACGCGCGTGGGACTGGACAACCAGATCGCCATCGCCAACGCGATCCTGACGGTCGAGAACGAAGAACAAGCCTGGGCACGCGCCGAGGAAAAAGGCCGTGATGCGGCCCGTGTGGCGGTCGAGATGGCCAATTTGATGGAAGACCTGCAGTGAACACGAACAACAAGAGCGCGACAGCCGCCACCCCGAGCCCCAGCAAGAGCGCCAGCGCCCCGCGCAAGCGCGTGCAGCCCAAGTCAGCCCGCCGCCGCTCGCGCGAAGCTGCGCTGCAAGGTCTGTATCAGTGGCTGATCACCGGCGATGACGTCGGCACCATCGACGCCCACATGCGCGAACAGCAAGACTTCGACAAGGCCGACCGCGCCCATTTCGATGCCCTGCTCAATGGCTGCATTCTGGAAGCGTCCGATCTCGACGGCGTGCTGGCGCGCCATGTGGACCGCAAGACCACCGAGCTCTCGCCCATCGAGCACGCCGTGCTGATGATTGGCGCTTACGAGCTCAAGCACTGCATCGACATCCCCTACAAGGTGGCCATCAACGAAGCGGTGGAGCTGGCCAAGGCCTTTGGCGGCACCGATGGTCACAAGTACGTCAACGGCGTGCTGGACCGCGCCGCCGGTGATCTGCGCCCGCTGGAAGTGAGCGCGCGCGGCAAGTCCGGCAGCGGGAGTTCCGCTTCGAAATGAAGCTGGCCGGCCGACTCGACCACATCGAGCCTTTCTATGTGATGGAGTGCAGCAAGGCTGCCGCCGAACTGGCGCGCAGCCCCATCTGCGACCCGGCGCAGGGCGGCCGCCCCATGGTCTTTCTGAACATCGGCGAGCCTGACTTTGGCGCGCCCGCGGCCGTGCAAGCGGCCGCACAGGCCTGCATCAGCGCCGGCCGCACCCAATACACCCCGGCCACCGGCCTGCCCGCGCTGCGTCAGGCCCTATCCGATTGGTACGGCCAGCGATGGGGTCTGACGATCGCGCCGCAGCGCATCGTCATCACCGCCGGCGCTTCGGCAGGCTTACAGCTGGTCTGCCAGGCCTTGTTCGAGGCCGGCGATCAGGTGCTGATGCCCGACCCCTGCTACCCCTGCAACCGGCATTTTGTCGCGGCGGTGGACGCTGAGGCGGTACTGCTGCCCGCCGGGCCCGAGCAGCGTTTTCAGCCCAGCCCGGCCCAGGTGCGCGACGCCTGGACCGAGCAGACCCGAGGCGTGCTGCTGGCCTCGCCCAGCAACCCGACCGGCACCTCGATCGAACCCGAGGCCTTGCGCGAGATCGTGGCCACCGTGCGCGCGCGCGGCGGCGTGACCATCGTCGATGAGATCTATCTCGGCCTGAGCCAGGACGCCCGCTTCGAGCACAGCGCACTGGCGCTGGGCGAGGACGTGATCTCGGTCAACAGCTTCTCCAAATATTTCAGCATGACCGGCTGGCGCCTGGGCTGGTTGGTGCTGCCGCCCGCGCTGGTGGCACCGATCGAGAAGCTGGCGCAAAACCTCTTCATCTGCCCCAGCAGCATCGCCCAGCATGCGGCCCTGGCCTGCTTCGAACCCGACAGCCTGGCCATCTACGAACAGCGCCGCGCGGCCTTCCGCGAACGGCGCGATTACATCGTGCCGGCGCTGCAAGCCTTGGGCCTGCGCGTGCCGGTGATACCGGACGGCGCTTTCTACGTCTGGATGGACGCGTCCGACTTCTGCGTGACAGGCCGCGGCAGCTGGGAGCTGGCCTTTGATCTGATGCGCAGCGCCCAGATCGCCCTGACGCCCGGCCGCGACTTCGGCCGCAGCGGCAGCGAACACTGGCTGCGCCTGTCCTACGCCAGCAGCATGGACGATCTGCGCGAGGCCGTGGCCCGGCTGGCCGAGCAACTGCCGCGTTACCGGATCGCATCCGCATGAGCTCGAAGGACATGAACCCTGACGCAGGCGCCGTCGCACCCGTTTTTGAACATGGCCTGCGCGTGTACTGGGAAGACACCGACGCCGGTGGCGTGGTGTTCTATGCCAACTACCTGAAGTTTTTCGAACGCGCCCGCACCGAATGGCTGCGTCGCCTGGGCTTTGGCCAGGAGGCCATGCGCCATGAATCGGGCGTGATGTTCGTGGTCGGCCAGACCTCGGTGCGTTATCTTCGCCCGGCGCGGCTGGATGACTGGCTCATCGTCACCGTCGAGCCGCGCGAGCTCGGTCGTGCGAGCATGCTGGTGTTTCAGCAGGCCTTCATCGAGGGGCCCCAGGGCCGCCGCCTGCTCGCCGAAGGCGAGATCCGCATTGGCTGCGTGTCCGCTCAGCTCGCGGGTAGCGATGCGATTGCCGAATTCAAACCCTGCCGTATTCCTGCCTCGGTGATCGAGGCGCTCCAAAAACCTGTTGTGGCTCTATGAACCAAGACCTTTCCATCGTCGCCCTGATCATGCACGCCAGCCTGGCGGTGCAGCTGGTGATTGCTGCCTTGCTGACCGTCTCACTGGCCAGCTGGAGTGTGATTTTCAGCAAATTGATCTCGCTCTCGCGCATCAAAAAGGGCAATGAGGATTTCGAGCAGGAGTTCTGGTCGGGCAAGAACCTCAACGAGCTCTACACGGCCGTCAACGGCAAGACCGGTGGCGCGCCGCTGGAGCGCATCTTCGCCTCGGGCATGCGCGAATTTCTGAAGCTGCGTGAGCGTCGCGTGGTCGAACCCACTGCCCTGCTCGACGGCTCGCGCCGCGCCATGCGCGCCAGCTTCCAGCGCGAGATGGACACCATGGAGAGCAACCTCTCCTTCCTGGCCTCGGTCGGTTCGGTCTCGCCCTATGTCGGCCTGTTTGGCACCATCTGGGGCATCATGCACGCCTTCGTCGGCCTGTCCAATGTGCAGCAAGTGACCCTGGCCACCGTGGCGCCCGGCATTGCTGAAGCCCTGGTCGCCACGGCCATCGGCCTGTTCGCCGCCATCCCTGCCGTGCTGGCCTACAACCGCTTCGCACGCCAGATCGACCGCAGCGCCATCACCCTGGAATCCTTCATCGAAGAGTTCTCCAACATCCTGCAGCGCAACGCCACTCTGCCCGCCCAGCCGGCCGGCCCGGCGCGCTGAGCACGCGGAGCCCGCCACCATGGCCGCCGTCTCCTCGCGCAGCGGATCTCGCCGCCGCACCATCAATGAAATCAATATGGTGCCCTTCATCGACGTGATGCTGGTGCTGCTGATCATCTTCATGGTCAGCGCCCCGCTGATCACCACCGGTGTGGTGGACCTGCCCAGCGTGGGCAAGAGCCGCCAGCAGCCCGAGCATGTGATCCACGTCATCGTCGGCCCCGACGAAAAGCTCAAGCTCAAGCTGGACCAGGAAGAGCCGCAAGCCCTGACCCTCAAGCAACTGCCCGAACGCGCACGGCAAGCCCAGGGCGCCCAAAGCAACACGCCGGTCGTGATTTCGGCCGACAAGAACGTCAAGTACGAAGCCGTGGTCAAGGTGATGGATGTGCTGCAAAGCGCCGGCATCCAGCGCGTGGGCCTGGCCGTGCGCAATGGCGGCAATAACAGCAGCAGCGGGAACCCTTGATCCGGCCATGAGCAGCCTGCCCCTGGGTGCCCGCCACCTGCATGATCCCCTGCGCCCGCCGGCCCCGCCCGGCATGGGCCGCGGTTTTGCCTTCGCCCTGATCGCCCATGCGGCCCTGCTGGCCGCGCTCAGCGCCGGTGTGAGCTGGCGCACGCAAGACCCGCCGGCCTTTGAGGCGGAGCTGTGGTCCGCCGTGCCGCAAGTGGCCGCGCCCAAGCTGGTCGAGCCGGAACCGGAACCCGAGCCGCCCAAGCCTGAACCCAAGCCCGAGCCCAAGGTCCAACAGCCCAGCCCCGAAGAACTCCAGGCCGAGCGCGATGCCGAGATCGCCATCGCCAAGGCCAAGGAGAAAAAGAAGCTGGAGGCCGAACGGCAGCGCCTGGCCGAGCTGGAAGCCGAGCGCAAAAAACAGCTGGCTCTGAAGGAAAAGGAAAAGCTCGAACGCGAGCGCGAGAAGCAGCTGCAGGCCAAGCGCGAAGCCGAGGACAAGCTCAAGAAAGAGAAGCTCGACAAGCAGCTCAAAGACAAGCAAGCCAAGGCCGAAGAAGCCAAACGCGAAGCCAAGCTGGAGGCGCAGCGCCAGGAGAACCTGCGCCGCATCCAGGGCATGGCCGGCGCCAGCGGCGGCCCCAGCGCCACGGGCACGGCGCTCAAGAGCTCCGGCCCCTCGGCCAGTTATGGCGGCCGCATCAAGGCGCGCATCCGCCCCAACATCATCTACACCGACATGCCCGCCGGCAATCCGGTGGCTGAGGTGGAGGTGCGGACCTTGCCCAGCGGCCAGATCGTGGCCAGCAAGCTGCTCAAGTCCAGCGGCGATGCCGAGTGGGACAAGGCCGTGCTGCGCGCCATCGACAAGACCGAGACCTTGCCGCGCGACACCGACGGCCGCGTGCCGCCGGTGCTGGTGATCAGCTTCCAGCCGCGCGAGTGAGGGAGCGAGTGGGTGGGTGATGGTTCAGGCGCGCGCCACCCGGCGTGCACCCAACCAGGCGTCCAGCGACCAGGGGCCGGCGCCCCAAAGCGCCAGCATCAGCAACAAGGCGCCCCAGAGCTGATGGCCCAGCAGCGCGGCCGGAGCGATCTCGCTGAGGCTGAGCACGGCCATCACATTGACCACGCTCAGGCCCAGGGCGGCGAATCGGCCGCCCAAACCGAGCACCAGCAACACGGGCAAAGCCAGCTCACCCGCCGTGCCCAGGTAGGCCGCCAGCTCCGGCGGCAGGAGCGGCACCTGGTACTCGTCCTCGAACAGCGCCAAGGTCACCGACCAGTCGCGGAGCTTGGTCAAGCCCGAGAGGAAAAACACCTGTGCAACATAGAGCCGGGCCAAGAGACTGGCCAGGCCCTGGGCCTGAAACTCAATGCCGTACAACAGGACGTTGACACGGTCGGGCTGCCCGGTCGCGGCCGGCACGCGCCGCGGACCGGCATCCATCAAGAAACACAAGGCCGAACGCAGGCCATCCATCCACTGAGTCGCCATGAGCGCCTCCTTTCGGGAAAAAAATGAGGGTCGTGTTCGAGCGCGATGGCTCGCCTTAAGGTCGAGCCAGTAAACGCACCGAACTGAGGCAGTGGCGTTCCAAGGCCCGCTGCAACCAGACCGTAAAGTCAAAGCATGGGTCCGCCGCTTGCGCAGCCTCCAGCGCCTGCTCCAGGCTGCACGCCTGCAAAAGCGCGCGCGTGAATGCCGCTTCGGCCACACTCAGAACTTGCGCCTCAACACGCCAAAAGGGCCGCCACAGCAAAACCGGCGTGGGCGTGGCGTCGACAGACCCGTCATTTGGAACAGGCCCACCCTGCCATGCGTTCCAAGCAGCCGCACTCAAGTCCAGGAGCCGGGAGCCGGCTCGCAGAACCACCGTGTAGTCAGCGGGCGATTCGGTGGCCATCAGCTGCAAGGACTCTGCATCCAAGCCGTCATCAGGCCCTCGCTCCAAACCGTGGGCCGCCCACTCCAGCTGCGCCAATTCCAAGAGCGAGGCGTCCATGCCCTCCTGCTCGGCCAGGAAGTCAGGCAAGACCTGACCCCACTCGCCGAGATCACCCCGTTGCGGCGGGCGCTGGCGCCAGCATTCCCAAGCCATGGCCGCAAACGAAGACTCGCCCAACACTTCGCGCAGGCGTGGAAAGGCTTGGGCCAGCACCTTGTCGGCCATGACCTGGGCATTGAGTCGATAGGCCAGCAGGCCCCGATCGACGCCGCCTTTCAAACCCGGCGGCGCCGCCAGACCCTCGGGCAATGCGCGAGCGGCCTGGGATGGCGGCGCGGTCAAAGCCTGCAGCAAGGCCTGCTGACGCTGTAGAAGCTGATCGAGACTCATGGACACAAGATCCGCATTTCCTGACGCGCGCGCGCTACCTCGCCCAGCAAGACGGACAAGTCAGGAATGTCGTTGTCCCATTCCACCAGGCTGGGCACCGGTCCAAAACGCTCGATGGCCGCGCGGTACACCTGCCAGACTGCTTCAGAGACGCGACTGCCATGGTCATCGATGACCACGTCAGGCAGCTCCAAATGACCCGCCAGGTGAATCTCGCCGACCGCATCGGCAGCAATCTCCTGCACCCAGGCAATGGCGCGCCGTGCCGCTTCGTCCGGCGGGGCGCCACTGTTGCGGGCATTGACCACCAGATTGTTGACATCCAGCAGCATCCTGCAGCCGCTGCGCCGGCACAGCTCATTGAAAAACTCGGGCTCGGACAGCGCCGATACGCCGTCTGCCTGCCAGGCCAGATAGGCACTGAGGTTCTCGACCAGAATCGGCCGGCGCAAGCGCTCCTGCACTTGCTGCACATGCCCGATCATCAAGTCCAGGCTGGCGCGATCGAAGGGAATGGGCAGCAGATCGGCTGCATGCATCAGGCTTTGCTGCGCGCCATTCCAAGGCGCCCGGGTGAAGGCTGCATGGTCAGACACCAGCAGGGGATCGACCCGCTCCACCAGATCAGCCAAGCGATCGAGGTGCCAAGGGTCCAGCCCACACGCCGAACCCAGCCCCAAGCCCACCCCGTGCAGACTGAGGGGCAGGCGTTCCCGGCCGGCCAGCAAGACCTGCAGGCTCGCGCCGCCCTCGGCAAAAAAATTCTCGGAATGGACCTCAAGAAAATCCACGTCCGAGGCGCCGACCTCACCCGCCAATACGGCATCGTAATGAGGCTGTCGCCAGCCCATGCCCACGGTGCCATGCTTCATCTTGACAAGAAGGCGGGTGCTGCCGGACAAGCTGCCGACTGAATTACTTCTTCAGCTTGGCCTTGGCCTCCTCGGCACTGAGGCCGTTCTGCGACTTGCAGCTGCCCTTGGCCACGTACTTCCACTCCTCCACGGCCATGTCGACCTTGGACTGACCCGCACAGGAATGCGAGCCACTGAGGTTGGCGCAGTCGTTTTCTCCGGCTTTGGCAATGCCGTAGCACTTTTCCTTGGCGGCCTTTTCTTGCGCGGCCGCCTGGCCGACCAAACCCACGGCGAACACGGCGGCCAAGGCGGCGGAAACCACTTGCTTGCTTTGCATAAGAAGAACTCCTGAAGACTGAGATGAATGAAACCGAACGAGACCGCAGTGCGGACTCGGCGGCATCTTGCCTGCCGCCCACGTCTGTCGCAAGCAAGGGATCCAGGATTACAGCCCCGAGCAGAAATAAATCAGGCGATGCTGCCGGCGCTGACATGCAGGTCTTGCCTCACATGCAGGGCCGCCTGCAATGCCAGGCGCAAGCCCAGCTCCATGGTGGCCAGGCTCATGCTGGGCATGGGGCTGTGCCGAGCCGCCTGTTCCGGCAGCATGGGGATGTGCATGAAGCCGCTGCGCACGGGATGGCCCGCCAGGGCATGCTGCAAGCCGAAGAAGACGTGGTTGCAGACAAAGGTACCGGCAGTTTGCGAAACCCCGGCCGGCACACCGGCTTCGCGCAGGGCGGCACACATGGCCTTGATGGGCAGGGTTGAAAAGTAGGCGGCAGGTGCGCCGGGGATCACGGGCTCGTCGATGGGCTGCGCGCCCGCATTGTCGGGAATGCGGGCATCGTCGACATTGATGGCCACGCGCTCCAGCGACAACTCGGCCCGGCCTGCGGCCTGTCCGAGTGCCAGCACCAGGCTGGGCTGAAGCTCGTCCAGCGCTTGCTGAAGTTCGCGCAAGGCCTCGCCAAACACACAGGGCAGACGACGCGAGACCACCCGGTGGCCCGAGAGCAGCGCTCCGTCCAGGGTCTGGGCCAGCAGCCAGGAGGGGTTGATGGACTCGCCACCAAAGGCATCAAAGCCGGTCAGAAGAATGCAGGGATGGCTCGGCGGAAGGTGGGGCATGAAACAAATCCGTGGCATGGATGGCGATCTGGGCAGGGATTGTGAGGCCTTGTGTGAAGCGCGCCGCACAAGACACTGAAACCGCTCGGTGCCCCAGCGTCGAAGCGAGCGGGAGGAAAAAACAAAGAGAATGTGGCAGGCTGGGCTAATCGCGGCTTGCCGACCAAGCCAGCGGCTTTAGCATTCAAGGCGCGCGTGCAGCGCGTCTCGCGTCAGCGGACGCGCCCTGACTCGCACCTTGCCCTCATTGGAGAGTTTTCAGCATGACCGATCTGTCCACCCCACTGCCCTGGCCCCATGAGAGGGCCGGCTCCAGTGCGGGCGAGGGCTTGGCGCCCCAGCGCCCCCAAGGCCGGGCCGCCGATGGTTTCGCATGGCCGATGCCGCCTTATGCCGCCTACCCTCAGGCCACGCCGCAGTTGTCGGCCGAGCCCTGCGAGATCCTGGGGCTGAACAACAGCCGCACCGCCGGCCATGTGATCCTTGTGGCGCCGCATGAGCGCCTGGCGCAGATCAATGTGCCGCCGGCACGCAGCGCCATGCCGCTGAAGTTCAGCCAGTTCCGGGCCATCAAGCTGCTGCGGCCCATCACCGTGCCGCCGCGCTCGCAGACCACCGAGGATGTGCTGCGGCTGGACCACCGCCCGCGCAGCGAGTTCAAGCTGCACTTCGTCGGCGGAGGCGAGTTGCGCGGCATCACCATCGGCCATGGCCATGATGACCTGGGCCTCTTTCTCTTTCCGCCGCTGAGCGACAGCGACGACTCGGTGCTGCGCGTCTTCATCCCACGCGAGGCGCTGGAGCACTTCGAGATCGGCGAGCGCATCGGTGACCTGCTGATCAAGGAACAACTGGCCACCTCCGATCAGGTGGAGGAAGCCGTCAACGAGCAAAGCCATCTGCGCTCGCGCCGCGTCGGCGACATCCTGGTGGCCCAGCAGATCGTCACCGCCGACCAGCTGATCCAAGCCATCGACCAGCAAGCCCGCATGCCCATGGTGCGCATCGGTGAGGCCTTGCTGGCCTTGGACCTGATCACACAAGACCAGCTGGAACAGGCCCTGCTGCAGCAGCGCGATGACCGTTCGGTGCCTCTGGGTGAGTTGCTGGTGCGCAAAGGGGTGGTGACGCGGCAAGCGCTGCAATCGGCCCTGGCACGCAAGATGGGCTATCCGCTGGTGGACGTGACCAACTTCGCGTTCGAGCCCGATGCCATCGTCAAACTGCCCTATGCAGTGGCCAAGCGCCTGGAGGTGCTGCCCCTGCTGCTGCGCGACGGGCGCCTGATCGTGGCCATGGAAGACCCCACCCGGCGCGATGCGCTGGACGAGGTCGAGTTCATCTCCCAGCTCAAGGTCACGCCCACCCTGGCCAAGGTCGGCTCGCTGAGCTTTGCCATCCACCAGGCCTACGAGCGCTACGGCTCTGAGTCCCTGGGCCGCGCCACCGATGCGGGGCCAGGCGGGTTCCAGATCGACTTCAGCCTGGACAAGGCTGACAAGCTGATCGAAACCCTGGAGCGGGAGGGCCAGGAGCGCAATGTCCGCGAAGACGAGCAACCGATCGAGCAAAGCGACAACTCCCTGGTGCGCCTGATCAACACCATGATCCTCGACGCCAGCAACCAGGGCGTGTCCGACATCCACATCGAAACCCACCCGGGCAGCGAGAAGGTCAAGATCCGCTTCCGCCGCGACGGTGTGCTGCACCCCTATCTGGAGCTGCCGCACACCTACCGCAATGCCATGATCGCCCGCATCAAGATCATGTGTGAGCTCGACATCTCCGAGCGCCGCAAGCCGCAGGACGGCAAGATCAACTTCGGCCGCTTCATGCCGCAGTCCAAGCTGGAGCTGCGCGTGGCCACGATCCCGACCAACAACAATCTGGAAGACGTGGTCATGCGACTGCTCTCGTCTTCCAAGCCCCTGCCCCTGGCCAAGCTGGGCCTGAGCGAATCCAACCTCAAGAACCTGCAGGAAGCGGTGGCCCGACCCTACGGCATGGTGCTGTGCGTGGGCCCGACCGGCTCCGGCAAGACCACCACCTTGCACTCGGCCCTGGCCCACATCAACACGCCCGAACGCAAGATCTGGACGGCCGAGGACCCGATCGAAATCACCCAGGCCGGCCTGCGCCAGGTGCAGGTCAACCCGCGCATCGACTGGACCTTTGCCAAGGCCTTGCGCGCCTTCCTGCGCGCCGACCCGGACGTGATCATGGTCGGCGAGATCCGCGACCACGAAACCGCCGAGATCGCGGTCGAGGCTTCGTTGACCGGCCATATGGTCATGTCCACCTTGCACACCAACAGCGCGGCCGAGACCATCACCCGCCTGCTGGACATGGGCATGGACCCCTTCAACTTTGCCGACTCCCTGCTGGCCGTGCTGGCCCAGCGCTTGGTGCGGCGCCTGTGCCCGTCTTGCCGTGTGGGCGAGCCCTTGAGCAGCAGCGACCAGGAAGAGTGGCTGGACGATTACCTCCACGTCTTTGCGCCGGAGCAGCGCCCCGACCGGGCCGCTCTGCTGGCTGACTGGCAGGCCCGCTTCGGCATTGGTGGTGAACTGCTGCATTTCCACAGCCCGGGCTGCGAGAAATGCGACTTCAGTGGCTTCAAGGGGCGCGCGGGGCTGCACGAATTGCTGGTCGTCAGCAAGCCGATCCGGCGGCTGATCCAGACCGGTGCACGCGCCGAAGAACTGTTCCAGGCCGCATTGAACGAAGGCCTGCGTTCGCTGCGCCAGGATGGCATTCTGAAAGTGTTGCAAGGCACCACCACAATGGGCGAAGTGCGCGCAACCAGTAACGCCTGACATACGTTTTTCAAATATTGTTACTTCAAATTGGGGGGCTGAGCCTGCTTACCCAATCTTCCCCGCTTGTCAGCCCCTGACGCTTGGACCATAGTCGACCGTCAAATAATGCACACAGGGGTAGGTTTTGTTTTCATCCCAAATCGCGCGGGGCACCGCCTCCGCGCACAGCCAGGCTCTACACCACAGCACCATTCAAAGCTCGCACGAACGCTGCCAGATGTTCGGTCTGCAGCCCCAGCAAGCCCCCGATCTCCACCGCATTGAAGGCAGCCGGCTGAACGAGCTGCTGCATCGCAATGCCCGGCTCTGCGCCCAGGCCTTGCCGCTGATGGAGATGCTGTACGAGCAGCTCAGCCATGCACAAAGCATGGTGCTGCTGACCGACGCCAGTGGCGTGGTGCTGCATTCGCTGGGCGACCCCGGTTTCCTGGCCCGTGCCCAGCAAGTGGCCCTGGCGCCGGGTGCGCAATGGGCCGAGGCCACGCAAGGCACCAATGCGGTCGGCACCACCTTGATGACCGAGCGCCCCACCCTGGTCAATGGCGCCGAGCATTACCTGCGCTCCTTGCAGTTCCTGACCTGCTCGGCCGCACCCATCTTCGACCACAAGGGCGCCTTGCTGGGCGTGATCGACGTCTCGAGCGACCGCCGCAGCTACCACCCCCACACCCTGGCGCTGGCCCGCATCTCGGCGCGCATGATCGAGAACCAGTGGTTCAATGACAAGTTCAGCCAGAACCTGCGCCTGCATCTGCATGCCAGCCCACAGCGACTGGGCACCCTCAACGAGGGCGTGCTGGCCTTGGGCGACGACGGGCAACTGCTGGGAGCCAACCGACGCGCCCTCGACCTGCTCAACCTGCCCTCAACCGCCTTGCGCCGCCTCGATCTGCAACAGCTCTTCGGCCTGAGCCTGGGCGAGCTGTTCGAGCTGAGCCGCCGCCAGGCCGAGCCGGCCATGAGCCTGATGCTGCACCCTGCGGCGGGTGTCAAGGAAGGCTCGGCCTTGCTCTACGGGCGCCTGAGTCCCGGCGCCAACGGCGCTGCGTCACCGATGCAGTTCGCGGGCACTCCCGCTGCCGTGGTCCCCGTGGGCGCCCACCCGACGCCAGTGGTCCTTGCCGGCGATGCCATGGCCGTCCGGCAGGCCTCGGCCTTGCCACCGGCCGCCGAGGGACACAGCGGCTTCGAGAGCGACACCGCCTTCAGCCCTTTGCTCAGCGACGGCGCCTCAGTCTCTGGCATGGTGCCGGCCGATGCACTGACGCTGCGCGAGTCAGAGATGCGCATGATTCTCCAAACGGTGCAGAACTGCCAGGGCAATATGGCGCTGGCAGCACGTCAGCTGGGCATCGGCCGCAGCACGCTCTACCGCAAGCTCAAAGGCGTGAGCACCGATCTGCGCCCTGGGCTCTGAGAAACTGAAGGCCGGAGCTCCTGCCCCCCCCCCGGCCTCGCGCGCGCGCGCCTCGGTCGCTCGGGCTCCGTGCCGCCAGACCAACACGCCATGGGTGGCCGGATGAGCATGTGACCGCACAGCAGGCCGCTGAGGTGCGGGCAGGGACACCACGGAGGGGACGCTCACGAAGGCCTTCCGCCGTGTACAGACGTCTCGATGGAGTCGCCAGACCTGCCCTCAGCGCGAAAGCTCACATGGCCTTGAACAAATGCACATAGGCCCGGCTCACCGGCAGCTCGCGGGCCTGACCCTTGATGCGCACGAACAGGCGACTGACCTCGTCACGCCGGGTGCCGGCCAGATGGCGCAAATTGATGATGGTCGAGCGGTGAACCTGCCAGAACTGCTCAGGGTCGAGTTGCTCAGCCAGCTCGACGATGGGCGTGCGGATCAGATGCTCGGCCTCGGCCGTCTGCACGACGGTGTACTTGTCATCGGCATGGAAGAACAGCACCTCTTCAACCGGAACCTGGTGCATCAACTCCCCTTGCCCAGCCCGCACATAACGCAATCGCGGGGCGGGCACAGCGCCGGCTGAGCCCCCCTCGCTGCGGACCATCAGCTGGCGCAGCACGCCGGCCAGACCGGCATCCGTCAGTGGCTCGGCCGCAGCAGCAGCGGCTGCGTCTTGCGCCAAGCCCGCCCGCACGCGCTCCAGAGTGCGGGCCAGGCGCTCGGACTTGAGGGGCTTGAGCAGGTAGTCGAGCGCGGCATGCTCAAACGCCTCGACGGCGTACTCGTCGTAAGCCGTGACAAACACCACCCGGGTCTTGCCCTCGATGCCTTGCGCCACCTCCAGACCCGTCAAGCCCGGCATCTGAATGTCGAGAAACGCGAGCTCAGGCTGCAGGGTTTCGATCAGGCGGGCGGCCTCGCGGCCAGTGCGTGCAAGCGCCAGAACCTCCAGCTCCGGCCATAGCCGGCTCAATTCGGACTTCAGGTGTTCGGCCAGATGAATTTCGTCGTCCGCGATGATGGCGCGCAGGCTCATGCTGCTGGTCCTTGATCTCTAGGCTGGATGGGGAGGGACAGCAAGGCGCGGCAGCCGGCCTCGTCGATATGCAGATCCAAAATGGCGCGCGCGCCATGGCGGGCCGCCAGCCGTTCACGTACGTTCTTGAGGGCGATGCCATGCCCTTGCTGGCTGCGGCGGGGCTTGGCCAGCAGGCCGAGACCATCGTCCTGCACCAGCACCTTGAGGCTTGTTCCCTCGATCCAGGCGCGCAGTCGCACCTCGCCGCCTTCATCCTTGGGTTCGATGCCGTGGACGATGGCGTTCTCGACCAGAGGCTGAATCAGCAGCGGAGGCAGGCGCAACTGCTCGGCCGCGGGCTCAGCCTCCACCACAAAGCGCAAGCGGTCGCCCATGCGGATCTGCATCAGGGCCAGATAGCTGCGCACGGCTTGCAGCTCGGTGCCCAGCAGGCAACTGTCCTCACGCAGGGCGGCAAGGCTGGCACGCAAATGGTCGGTGAAGTGTTCCAACATGGCCAGGGCCTGGTCCGGCGCCGGCTTGATCAGGCTTTGAACCGCCGCCAGGCTGTTGAACAAAAAATGCGGTTCGATCTGCGCTTGCAGGTGCAGCAGGCGGGCCTCGGTGGCCTGCAACTCCAGGGCCTGGCGGCGGCGCACCTGGTGGTCAACCGCCCAGCCAATCAAGACGCCCACCAGCGAGATGAAAAGAAACTGGCTCAGGCCACGGGTGCTTTCCAGCGGCGTCGAGACCTGCAACTGCATCCACCAGCCCAGGCCCTGGGCGAACAGCACCATGCCCAAAAGAATACAGGCCACCGGGATCAGACTGAAGAACAGCCCCGCCCGCCAGCCCCCTTGTTGGATTGCATCGAGCCGCGCTTGCGGCTGCGTCAGTTCGATGAGCCGGTACACGCCGTGGATCAAGAAGGCGATGAACAAGCCATTGAGCCAGCTGAATGCCACGTTCAGCGCGGTGATTGTGGCGCTACCGAATAGCACGGCCAGAATGAGGAAGAGACTGGGGAAGGCCAGGCCTATGCCGGTTGTGATCAAACCCCGGGCCCAGCCGGCTTCGTCACGCTGCTTGTAAAGACGGAAGTAGCGACGGGCGGCATAGCGCAGCTCAGCGGTGAAGGAATTGGTTTTCATGGAGGGACGGTTCAGCTTGAACATGCGCTGAAGCTTAGGGCGCGAGTGTCCCCCAAAAGCCTTTCCTGCGATGAGTGGCAAGACAGGCCGCCGAACGGCAAGCCGGGGCCGTCAATGGTCGCGGCGCAGGCTTGCCCTTCCCCACTGGCCCGGCTTGCACTCACATCGCCTTGAACAGATGCACATAGGCCCGGCTCACGGGCAGCTCGCGCTCATGGCCGCGCATCTTTAGCAAAAGCCGCGCGTTGTCGTCGCGACGGGTGGACAGCAGGTGATCCACATTGATCAGGATGCCGCGATGCACCTGCCAGAAGCGCTGCGGGTCCAGCTGGCTGGCCAGCTCCAGGATGGAGCTGCGGATCAGGTACTCGTGCGCTGCCGTGCGAACCAGGGTGTATTTCTCGTCGGACTGCAGGTACAGGATGTCCTCGACCGGGATGATGTGCGTGCTGCTGCCGTGACTGGCTCGCAGATGGCGCAGCGTCGGCTGAACAGGGCGAGCGCTGGGCATCAGCTGAGCCAGCAACTTGGCCAGTTGAGCGGCATCGGCTTGCGATGAAGGCGCCGGCATGCCACCTTCGTCGCCTACAGGCCAAGGCGCGCCCAGACGGCCCGCCAAGGCACGGCGCAAGCGGTCCACCGTCAGCTGCAGCCGCTCAGCCCGAACCGGCTTGAGCACGTAGTCCACTGCTTCGTGCTCGAACGCGTTCAGCGCGTGTTCGTCATAAGCGGTCACAAACACGACGCGGGTCGCGCCTTCGATACCCTGGGCCACCTCCAAGCCGGTCAGCCCGGGCATCTGGATGTCCAGGAAGGCGATGTCGGGCTGCAGCCGTTCAATCTGCTCGGCTGCAGCAAGACCATGCTGGACCGCGGCCACAATCTCCAGCTCAGGCCACAGCTCATGCAGCCGGTCTTGCAACACGCGCAGCAGATGAGGTTCGTCGTCAGCAAGCAGGGCGCGAGGGCGAGTCATGGCGTCAATATTCATCGGATTCAGCTCAATCTCGGGGTCATCAGATGGCGGGCGCCGATTGAGGGTGCAGGCGGGGCAAGTTCAGGCGCACGTGCGTGCCATGTTCGTCCGTTCTCGCCTGCAGTTGCAAACTGGCCCCAGGGCCGTAGGTGGCCCGCAGCCGCTCACGGATATTCTTCAGGGCCACGCCGCTGCCCCGGCGGTGACGCTGCTGCGCAGCAGCTAGGCCGATGCCATCGTCATCGATCTCGATGCACAAACCCGAGCCTTCCATGCGGGCGCTCAAGCAAAGCTGCCCTCCATCAATCTGCGGTTCCAAGCCGTGGTGAATGGCGTTTTCAATCAAGGGCTGCAAAAGCAGAGGCGGGATGCGGGCGGTGCGCAGCTCGGCCGGTATGTCCAGCTGCCAACGCAGGCGTGTACCCATGCGGCACTGCATCACGGTCAGATAGCTTTGCACCAGGTCGAGTTCCTCGCCCAGGCTGACGTCTTCAGCGCGCATTTGTAGCAGGCTGGCGCGCAGATAGTCGGTGAACGCATCCAGCATGCGCTTGGCCAGGGCCGGCTCATAGTCGATCAAGCCCTGCACATTGGCCAAGGTATTGAATAGAAAGTGTGGCTCGATCTGAGCCTGCAAAAGCCGCAGCTGCGCCTCGGTCATCTGCTGGCGAACCTTGTGAGCCTGCAGTTGGGCGCGCAATCGCCACCAGCTCAGGCCGGCCAGCAAGGTCCCGCAGATCAGGAAGGTGATCACCAGACCGAAGTTGGGCCATCGAGGTCGGGCCAGGCTGCCCATGGCCACGGAACGCATCAGGACATCGAGCAGAATCAGACCCAGCACGCTGCACAGCGCAGGCAAGCCGATGTAGACCAGCCAGCGCGATCGGCCCACGCCGTCACGCCACTGTCGGAGTCGCTCAGACGGAATGAGCCAACCCAAAGCGATGAAGCTGCCCTGCAACAGCCCCATGATGATGCTGCCCGTGAGCATGGACCACAAAAAATTGGGCGACCACCACCCCATGCGCAGCAGATTGCCGCTGAACAAGGCTGCCAAAAGAACGATCAAGCCCCCCACACTGGCACCCGTGAGGGCGATCAGTGGCCAATGGACGTACCCGGGCAAACGGCGAGGTGCGCCGATGTGCCAAAGGTCGTCAAACGCGGTGCTGACCGTGTGCCGCCACGCATTGCTCAGTGGATTCATGCACGGCAGTTTAGGCAAGAGGCGATCATGGGCGGGCCGGCGTGCGATCGGTGGTTTCAAACCGGAACGAATCGACGAGCCGGCGTCTCGAACGCAGGCCCGCGTGCGAAGCGTTCTGTTGCCGGAAGAGCCGACATCAAGCCTGCCTACAATCCACCCTCCACGCGACGCTTGGCGCCGCTGGCACCCACGCAATTCCGGCGTACCGCGCTCAGCGCTCGCCCATCACCCGCCCGTCAACTTCAGGCAGAAGCACAACACATGCAAGTTCACGCATCCATCTTCAAGGCTTACGACATCCGTGGCGTCGTCGGCACCTCCTTGAACGAAGACCTGGCCGAACATCTGGGCCGCGCCTTCGGCACCGAGGCGCGCAAGCTGGGCGAAAAAGCCGTGGCCGTGGGCCGTGACGGCCGCATCTCCGGCCCCAGCCTGGTGGCCGCCTTGATCCGTGGTCTGCAGTCCACCGGCCTCGATGTGGTGGACCTGGGCGCCGTCACCACGCCCATGCTGTATTACGTGGCCGCCACCCGCAGCAAGCATGGTTGCAACTCCGGCATCATGGTCACCGGCAGCCACAACCCCAAGGATTACAACGGCTTCAAGATGGTGCTCAAAGGCGCCGCCGTCTACGGCGAGCAGATCCAGAGCCTGCGCCGCCGCATCGAGGCCGAGGACTACACGGTCGGCCAGGGCCGGGTCGGCCCGATGGACATCATCCCCGAGTACAGCCACCGCATCGTGCGCGATGCCAAGCTCAAGCGCCCGATGAAGATCGTGGTCGATTCCGGCAACGGCATCCCCGGCGCCTCGGCCCCGGCCATCTTGCGCGCCCTGGGCTGCGAGGTGATCGACATCTATTCCAAGGTCGATGGCGACTTCCCCAACCACCACCCCGATCCCTCGCGCCCGGAAAACCTGGACGACCTGAAGCGCATCGTCCACGCCACCGATGCCGAACTGGGCCTGGCCTTCGACGGCGATGGCGACCGCCTGGGCGTGGTCACCAAGGACGGCACCATGATCATGCCGGACCGCCAGATCATGCTCTTCGCCGCCGAAATCCTCGGCCGCAAGCCCGGCTCCGAGATCATCTTCGACGTCAAGTGCACCCAGCGCCTGGCCCCCTGGATCCGCGAGCATGGCGGCCGCCCGCTGATGTGGATGACCGGCCACTCCCTGGCCAAGGCCAAGCTCAAGGAAACCGGTGCTCCCCTGGCCGGCGAGCTCTCGGGCCACATCTTCTTCAAGGACCGCTGGTACGGTTTTGACGACGCCATGTACACGGCCGCCCGCCTGCTGGAAATCCTGTCCAAGGTGGCCGACCCCAGCGCCGTGCTGAACGGCCTGCCGAACAGCTTCAACACCCCCGAGATCAATGTGCCCTGCGCCGAAGGCGAGCACCACGAGGTGGTCAAGAAGCTGCTGGAAGTGGCTGAGTTCCCCGGCGCCAAGGAGATCGTCACCATCGACGGCCTGCGCGTGGAGTACGAAGACGGCTTCGGCCTGGTCCGCCCCAGCAACACCACGCCGGTGCTGGTGCTGCGCTTCGAAGGCCAGACGCCCGAAGCCCTGGCCCGCATCGAGCATGATGTGCTGGCCCAGCTCAAGCGCGTCAAGCCCGACGCCACCTTCGCCGCTGGCCATTGACCCAGGGTTTGGGTTCCCCCGAGGCTGCGCGCTTGGAAGCCACCCTGGCCGCTCGCCTGGCGCTGTGGCTGTACGGCGGCGTGATGCGCCTGCTCACGCCGGCCTACCTGCTGCGCCTGTGGCTGCGAGGCCGGGCCGAGCCGCTGTACCGGCGCTTTCTGCGCCAGCGTCTGGGCATCTACCCGGCCCATGAGCACCCCAGACCCGGCTGGGTCTGGGTGCATGCCGTCTCGCTGGGCGAAACCCGGGCCGCGGCGGCCCTGATCGACGCCCTGCGCCGCGCCCAGCCGGGGCTGCGCCTGCTGCTCAGCCACAGCACGGCCACGGGTCGCGAAGCCGGTGTCGAGCTGCTGCGCAATGGCGACGCCCAGGTCTGGCTGCCTTTTGACACACCGGGGTCGGTGCGCCGTTTCCTTCAGCATTGGCAGCCCGGCGTCGGCGTGCTGATGGAAACGGAAATCTGGCCCTGCCTGCAGGCCGAGGCGGCACGGCGCGGCCTGCCCATGGTGCTGGCCAATGCCAGGCTGTCGGCTCGCAGCCAGCGGCGCGGCGAGCGCCTGCGCGCCCTGCTCCACCCGGCCGCTCAGCGCCTCAGCTTGGCCCTGGCCCAGACCGAGGCCGATGCCGAGCGCCTGCGTACCAGCGGCGTGCCGCGCGTGCAGGTGGCCGGCAATCTCAAATTCGACATGACGGTGGACGCTGTGCTGCTGGCACGCGGCCAGGCCTGGCACGAGGCCCTCGGTCGGCCGGTGATTCTGGCCGCCGTCACCCGCGAGGGCGAAGAAGCCCTGCTGCTGAAGGCCTGGCAGTCCCAGAGCGCCGCACTGAAGGCGGCCGGCCGTCCCCTGCTGCTGATCGTGCCCCGCCACCCGCAGCGCTTTGACGAGGTGGCCCAGGCCATCGGCAACGCCGGCCTGCGCCTGGCGCGGCGCAGCCAGTGGGCTGATGCGCCCGGCCCGGAGGCGCTGGCGGCCGATGCCTGGCTGGGTGATTCCATGCGTGAGATGGCGCTCTACTACGGCCTGGCCGATGTGGCCTTGCTGGGCGGCAGCTTTGCGCCTCTCGGCGGCCAGAACCTGATCGAAGCCGCCGCCTGCGGCTGCCCCTTGCTGATGGGCCCGCACACCTTCAATTTCGCTCAGGCGGCAGAGTTGGCCGAGGCGGCCGGCGCGGCCCGTCGCCAGCCCGACCTGGCCCAGGCCTTGAGTGCTGCGCTGCACCTGTGCCAACAGCCCGACGATGCCGTGGCCATGCGCCAGCGCGCGCTGGCATTTGCGCAAGGCCACCGCGGCGCCGCCACACGCATGGCCGCCGACATCTTGGCGCTCGAGCCTGCACCCTTGGCCTGAAAGGCGAGCGCCCCCCGTTTGCTGTGCTTGATCGGCGCCGACCCGTTGCCGGATGTGCGCTTCGTCATGCCGGCGTCAGCCGCTTTGGCCTACATTTGTGTTCCGCACTCGCAGACGAAACATGAGGCGGGCGGCAAGGGAGCACAATGCGATCCACACCTGGGCAGGGCCACCCCCACTCCGATTCGCTGAAAGCGCCGGCCACCGCTGGTGGCCCGGCAGGCCTGCAGCGGCCGCCCGCCCCGTTGTCGCCCCCAGCCCCCCCAGCGGCCCCCAACAGCCAATTCCGCCTGACCCGCTACTTCTCCCTGGTCTCGCTCGGCCTGATCGCTGCCGTCGGCCTGCTGCTCACCTTGAGCATGCGTGCGCAAATGCAGCGCGAGCTGATCCACATGGCCGAGCGCCGCAACGAGGCGATGACGGCCATGTTCATCAACGCCCTCGGTGCGCAGCTGAGCCCCCTGCTGGCGGCAGACTTGCCCGACGACCCAGACAGCCTGCGCACCATGATCGAGGCCCACGGTCTGCACGCACAGGCCCGCGCCTTGATGCGCAATGCCGACATCATCAAGATCAAGCTCTACAACCGCGCCGGCCTGACCGTCTATTCCAGCAGTGCCGGGCAGATCGGCGAGAACAAGCGCGACAACGCCGGCTTTCAGTCGGCCCTGGCCGGCCGCACGGCCAGCGCGCTGGTTCATCGCGACAGCTTCGACGCCTTCGAGGGGCAGCGCGCCCAGGTTGACCTGATCAGCAGCTACATGCCCATACCGCCCGCGCCCGGCGAAAGCGCGCCACAGGGCGTGATCGAGCTTTACCAGGACGTCACGCCCTTCGTCGAGCGCCTGGCCGCCCTGCACCGCCGCCTGGTGCTGTTCGGTTTCGGGCTGATGCTGGGCCTCTACGGCCTGCAGCTGCTGCTGGTGCAGCGGGCCCAGGGGATTCTGCGCCGCCAGGCGCAGGCGCTGGAGGACGCCAACCGGGTGCTGGACCAGCGCGTGCAAGACCGCACCGAAGAGCTGCGCGCCGCCCTGGCCCGGCTGGAACACCTGGCCCACCACGACCCGCTGACCGGCCTGCCCAACCGCCTGCTGTGTCATGAACACCTGCGTTATGCCATCGCCAAGGCGCAGCGCCAGCAGCGGCAGCTGGCCGTGCTCTTCCTCGATCTGGATCGCTTCAAGGAAGTCAACGACATGCTGGGCCACTCCGTCGGTGACGACCTGCTGATCGAGGTGTCGCGACGTCTGGGCGCCCTGGTGCGCAGCAGCGATCTGCTGGCCCGCCTGGGAGGGGACGAGTTCGTCTGCGTGCTCGAAAGCGAGGACGCGCTGCTGGACGCCCCGGTGGTGGCCGACAAGCTGATCCAGACCCTGTGTCGACCGATGGAGCTGCAAGGCCATGAGGTGCAGGTCTCGGCCAGCATCGGCATCGCCCTCTTCCCCAGCGATGGCACCACGGGCGAGGAGCTGGCCCGCGCCGCCGACACCGCCATGTACGAAGCCAAGCGCGCCGGCCGCAACCGCTTCCATTTCTATCGCGCCGAGCTGACCCAGGCCGCGCTGGCCCGCGCTCATATGGAACGCCTGCTGCGCCGCAGCCTGGAGGGCGGCGAGATGAGCGTGCATTACCAAAGCAAGTTCCTGGCACAGGCTTCCGACGGTGTTGACGAAGCAGGCCCCTGCTGCGGGGTCGAGGCCCTGGCACGCTGGCACAGCTCGGAGCTGGGCGCAGTGCCGCCGGGCCGCTTCATCGCCCTGGCCGAGGAGAGCGGTTTCATCAACGAGCTGGGCGCTTGGGTGCTGCGCCGCGCCTGCGAGGACATGATGGCCTGGCGCGCCGCCGGTCTAGTGCTGGACCATGTGTCCGTCAATGTCTCGGTGCGGCAGCTGGAGCGCGGCGATTTTGTCGAGCTGGTGCGCGAAACCCTGGCCACCACCGGCTTGCCGCCCCGGGCGCTGGAACTGGAGATCACCGAATCGGTGATCATGAATGCCGACAACGCCCTGGCCACGCTGAACGATCTGCATGCGCTGGGCGTGCAGCTTTCCATCGATGACTTCGGCACGGGTTATTCCTCGCTGGCCTACCTCAAGCTGCTGCCGATCCAGACGCTCAAGATCGACCGCTCCTTTGTGGCCGGCATCGCGCAGGCCGGTGCGCAAGCAGGCGACAGCGCCATCATCGAAGCCGTGATCGGCCTGGCGCGCAGCCTGGGCCTGAACACCGTGGCCGAAGGCGTGGAAACCCCCGAGCAGTTGGCCGCCCTGCAAGCCCTGGACTGCGCCCAGGTGCAGGGCTTTTTGTTCAGCCGCCCCGTCAGCGCCGAGCAGCTGCAAAGCCAGCTGCAAGGCCGCAGCGCTAGCGCCGGCAGCCCCAGCCCCGCCAGAACCGCCTCAGTCTGAGCGGGTCAGCTCGCCTGCCGGCGAGGCTTGCAGCAAGGCCTGCAGGCCCGCCTCGTCCAGCACCGTCACCCCGAGCTCGCGCGCCTTGTCCAGCTTGGAGCCGGCCTCTTCACCCGCGACCACATAGTGGGTCTTCTTGGACACCGAGCCGCTGACCTTGCCGCCTGCGGCCTCGATCAAGTCCTTGGCCGCGTCGCGCGACAAGGTCGGCAAGGTGCCGGTCAGCACCAGGGTCTTGCCGGCAAGAGGCTGCGGGCCGACCTGGGCGGCCGCACCCTCGCCCTCGTCCCAGCTGAGGCCGGCCGCGCGCAGCTGCTCGACCACCTCGCGGTTGTGCGGCTGGGCAAAGAAGGTGTGGATGCTCTGCGCCACGATAGGGCCGACATCGCGGACCTGCAGCAGCTGCTCGACGCTGGCGTCCATCAAGGCATCGATGCGGCCGAAATGACGGGCCAGGTCCTTGGCCGTGGTCTCGCCGACCTGGCGGATGCCCAGGCCGAAGAGAAAGCGCGCCAAGGTCGTGCGCTTGCTTTTCTCCAGCGCGTCGACGATGTTCTGGGCGCTCTTTTCGGCCATGCGGTCCAGGGCGGCCAGCTTGGCCACGCCGAGCTTGTACAGGCCCGGCAAGCTCAGCACGATGCCGGCATCGACGAGCTGATCGACCAGCTTGTCGCCCAGGCCCTCGACGTCCACCGCACGCCGGCTGGCGAAATGCAGCAGGGCCTGCTTGCGCTGGGCCGGGCAGGAAATGCCGCCGCTGCAGCGGTAGTCCATGCCGCCGCGCTCGCGCAGCGCTTCGCTGCCGCAGACCGGGCAGCTGCGCGGCATGCGGAAGTTGGGCACATAACTGGCGCGGGCCTGGGCCAGGCGACCGACCACCTCGGGGATCACATCGCCGGCGCGGCGCACGATCACCTGGTCGCCGATGCGCACACCCTTGCGCCGCAGCTCGAAGACGTTGTGCAAGGTCGCGTTGGACACCGTGGTGCCGCCGACGAACACCGGCTCCAGCTTGGCCACCGGGGTGAGCTTGCCGGTGCGGCCGACCTGGATCTCGATGTCGTTCAGCCGCGTCAGCTGCTCCTGCGCCGGGTATTTGTGGGCCACGGCCCAGCGCGGCTCGCGGCTGACAAAGCCCAGGCGCTGCTGCAGCTCCAGGCTGTTGATCTTGTAGACCACACCGTCGATGTCGAAAGGCAGGGCATCGCGCTTGGCGCCCATGGCCTGATGAAAAGCCACCAGGCCTTCGGCGCCCCGCACCACCGCCCGGTCGGCGCAGACCGGCAGGCCCATCTCGGCCAGGGCAGCCAGCAAGCCGCTGTGCGTGGGCGGCAGGGCCCAGCCCTGCACCTCGCCCAGGCCGTAGGCAAAAAAGCTCAGGGGCCGCTGCGCCGCCAGGGCCGGGTCGAGCTGGCGCACCGCACCGGCGGCGGTGTTGCGCGGGTTGACGAAGGTCTTGTCACCGGCGGCGCGCTGGCGCTCATTCAAGGCCTCGAAGTCATCGCGGCGCATGTACACCTCGCCGCGCACCTCCAGCACCGGCACCGTGACGCCACGCAGGCGCAGCGGGATCTGGGCCACGGTGCGGATGTTCTGGGTCACGTCCTCGCCGGTCTCGCCGTCGCCACGCGTGGCCGCCTGCACCAGCAGGCCCTGCTCGTAGCGCAGATTGATGGCCAGGCCGTCGAACTTCAGCTCGGCCGCGTACTCGACCGGCGCGGCCGCCTCGTCCAGCTCCAGCTGCTTGCGCACACGCTGGTCAAAGCTGAGCGCGCCCGAGGCCTCGGTGTCGGTCTCGGTGCGGATGGAGAGCATGGGCACGGCATGGCGCACCGGCGCAAAACCGTCCAGCACCTGGCCGATCACGCGCTGTGTGGGTGAATCGGGCGTCAGCAGCTCGGGGTGGGCCGCCTCCAGCGCCTGCAGCTCCTGGAACAGCTTGTCGTACTCGGCATCGGGCAAGGCCGGCGCATCGAGCACGTAGTAGAGGTGGGCATGGTGGTTCAGCGTGTCGCGCAGTTCAGCAGCGCGGGCGGCCGCTGGAGTGACAGCGGCGGCAGGGCTGGATGCCTCGGCGGGCAGCGCGGAAAACAAATCGTGGGGCGTGGAACTCATGGTGTGGATTGTGGCTGAGCGAGGCCTGCCTCGCCGCCCGGTCGTGCAGCGCCCTGCCGCAGATGTTCGGCCACCACCCTGGCCAACCAGTCCATCACCACGCGCACCCGAGCCGGCAACTGGCGCCGGTGGGCGTAGAGCAGGCTCAGCGGCATGTCCGGCGCCCGGTAGGCGGGCAGGACTTCACGCAGCAGGCCCTGATCCAGCAAGGCCTGCACGCCCACACGCGGAGCCTGGATCAGGCCCAGGCCGGCCAGGCAGGCGGCCTGATAGGCCTCGGCGTTGTTGACCGTGAGTGCGCCCGCCATGGCCTGGCGCTGCAGCTGGCCGCTGGCGTCCAGGTATTCGAAACCGCTGCTGCGCGCGCCCAGCACCGAGACGTAATGGACCAGACGGTGCTGGCGCAGATCGTCGAGACCCTGGGGCTCGCCGTGGCGGGCCAGATAAGCGGGGCTCAGGCAGTTGACCATCGACAGCAGGCCCAGCGGGCGCGCCGGCAGCCCCGCCTCGGCTTGGCCCAGCGGGCCGACGCGCAGGACGCAATCAAAACCTTCGCGGACCAGATCGACACGACGTTCGGTGCTGCCGAACTCGATCTCCAGCTCCGGGTGAAGCGCCAGCAGCTCGGGCAGGCGCGGCATCACGATCTGGCGCGCCACGCCGGTGGACATGTCCAGGCGCAGACGGCCACGCAGCGATTGCGGACTTGCCTGGCGAAACATGCCGTCCAGCTCGTCCAGATCGGCCAGCACATCCTTGGCTCGCTCGTAAAAGAGCTGGCCGTCCTGGCTCAGCTGCACGCGGCGGGTGCTGCGATGCAGCAGCCGCGTGCCCAGCCGCGCCTCCAGCTGCTGGACCGCGGCCGACACGCTGGCCTTGGCCAGACCCAGGCTGGCCGCAGCCTGGGTGAAGCTGCCGGTCTCCACCACACGGCTGAAGACCTGCATCTGCTCCATCGGATTCATCGCTGGGCCCCTTGCATTGTCTTGATTTGGCGAACAGTCATTCTTCAGAACAGCAGTTTATCGAATTCCAGGCTTTCAATAAGCTTCGCTCACGCTCTGTTCTGGCAGCAAGCCGCAGCGGCAACAGCACCAGCAAGCAACAGCAAGCACCAGCAGCAGCGACCAAGGGCCCGACCGGGCATTCGACCATTCACCGAGACGCATCCATGCACACCCGCACTCCTTCCCCCCGCCCGCCCATCACCCTGATCACCGGCGGCAGCCGAGGACTGGGCCGCAGCAGCGCCCTGCACCTGGCCGCTCAGGGCCACGACATCATCCTCAGCTACCACAGCCGGGCCGACGAAGCGGCCCGCGCCGTGGCCGAGATCGAGGCGCTGGGCCGCCGCGCTGTGGCATTGCAGCTGGACACCGGCCGCAGCGAAAGTTTTGCCAGCTTCGCCGCCGCCGTGCAGACGGCGCTGGCCCAGACCTGGCAGCGTGAGCACTTCGACCACCTGATCAACAACGCCGGCATGGGCGTCTACGCCAGCCTGATGGACACCACCGAGGACCAGTTCGACGAGCTGTTCCGTGTGCATTTCAAGGGTGTGTTCCTGCTCAGCCAGACGCTGCTGCCGCTGATCCGGGACGGCGGCCGCATCCTCAACATCTCCAGCGGCCTGACCCGCTTCGCCCTGCCCGGCTATGGCGCCTACGCCGCGATGAAGGGCGCGGTGGAAGTGCTGAGCCGTTACATGGCCAAGGAGCTGGGGCCGCGCGGCATCGCCGTCAATGTGCTGGCGCCCGGCGCCATCGAGACCGATTTCGGCGGCGGCGTGGTGCGCGACAACGCTGATGTCAATGACTTCATCGCAGCGCAAACGGCCCTGGGCCGGGTCGGCCTGCCGGACGATATCGGCGGCGCAATCACCGCCCTGCTGAGCGACGGCAGCGGCTGGATCAACGGCCAGCGCATCGAAGCCTCGGGCGGCATGTTTCTCTGAATGGGGCGCGCTGCGCGCCCAGCCGGGGCGGGCCGAACGCAAGATACGGGTGGGCCGGCGCCGGCCAGCCCCTATCATGCCGGCTCGCTGGCCCGTCGCCGGCCATGGAAAGCACCGGCACGAGATGATGAAGCCCAAGGATTTGATCGAACTGAGCCTCTTGGCCGCCATCTGGGGCGCCTCGTTTTTGTTCATGCGGCTCGGCGCCCATGAGTTCGGCCCGGTACCCATGGCCACCATGCGGGTGCTGGGCGCCAGCCTCTTTCTGCTGCCGCTGCTGACCTTCCGTGTCGGCCTGGCGGAACTGCGCCAGCACTGGCGGCCGCTGATGGTGGTGGGCCTGCTGAACGGCGCCCTGCCCTTTGCGCTTTACGCCTACGCGGCGCTGTCGATCACGGCTGGCCTGTCCAGCATCCTCAACGCCACCACGCCACTCTGGGGGGCGATGGTGGCCTGGGTGTGGCTGGGTCAGCGCCTGGATTTCAGCCGCCTCTGCGGCCTGGCCCTGGGCTTTGCGGGCGTGGTGTTCCTGGCCTGGGATCAAGCCAGCTTCAAGCCGGGCGGCAGCGGCTGGGCCATCCTGGCCTGCTTGCTGGCCACCCTGTGCTACGGCATCGTCGCCAACTTCAGCAAACGCTATTTGAACGGCCTGAACCCTCTGACCGTCGCCACCGGCAGCCAGCTCACCGCTTCAGCCATGCTGCTGCTGCCCGCCCTGTTCAGCTGGCCCGAACGCATGCCCAGCGGCCAGGCCTGGCTCAGCGTGGCCATGCTGGCGGTGCTGTGCTCGGGCGTGGCCTACATCCTCTACTTCCGCCTGATGCAGCGCGTGGGGCCCACCAACACCATCGCCGTGACCTTTCTGATCCCGGTGTTCGCGGTGATCTGGGGCTATGTCTTCCTGGCCGAGGCCTTCACCCTGCACATGGCCATGGGCTGCGCCATCGTGCTGCTGGGCACGGCGCTGGCGGTGGGACTGATCCAGCTGGGCCGCAAAGCAGCCCCGGCCGCGGGCTGAACGACCCTCATCGAAGCGGCCGAGTCAGCCGCCGCTCTCGATCGCCGGCACCGGCGGCACGCGGGCGATCATGACCTGGTCGACGCGGTGGCTGTCCACATCGACCACCTCGAAGCGCCAGCCGGCCCAGAGCACCTGGTCGGTGCGCTTGGGGATGCGTCGCAGCATCACCATCAGGAAACCGGCCAAGGTGTCGTACTGGCCGGCATGGGGCAGGATGTCCAGCTCCAGCGCACGTTGCACCTCGGTGATGGGGGTGATGCCATCGGCCAGGAAGGAGCCATCCTCGCGGCGCACGATCTGCTCCTCGTCGTAGGAGGTGACCAGGCTGCCCATGACCGTGCTCATCACATCGTTGAGCGTGATCACGCCCACCACCAGGCTGTATTCGTTGACGATGACGGCAAAGTCCTCGTGCTTTTCGCGGAACTGCATCAGCACCTCGGACAGGGTCAGGCGGTCCGGCACGATCAGCACCTTCTTGACCAGGCCTTCCGCGCGCAGGGCGATGGGCTCGTCGCGCAGCACGCGCTGGAACAGATCGGTGGCGTCCACATAGCCCACCACCTGGTCGATCTCGCTCTCGCAGACCAGATAGGTCGAGTGCGGATCATCGGCGATGCGGTTGCGGATCAGGGTGTCGTCGTCGTTGATCGAGAAGAACACCACCCGCTCGCGCGTGGTCATGGCGCTCTCGACCGTGCGGGTGTCCAGCTCGAACACGTTCTCGATCACCTGCTGCTCGGCGTCCGCCACCACACCGGCCTGGTTGCCGGCCTCGGCCAGGGCCAGGATGTCGGCATGGGTGATGCTGTTGTCGCGCGCGGCCGGCAGGCCCATCACGCGGATCAGGCCTTCGGTCAGCACGCTGAAGACCCAGGCCAGGGGCTTGAACAAGGCCACCAGCCACTGCATGGGGCCGATCACCGCAACCGCCATGCGTTCGGGCTCATTCATGGACAGGCGCTTGGGCACCAGATCGGCCAGCACGATGAAGAGCGAGGTGATGGAGGCGAATGAGAGGCCAAAACCCAGGGTCTGGGCCAGCTCGGGCGCCACCAGATAACCCAGCATGGCGGCGAAATGCGGGGTCAAAGCCCCTTCGCCGACGATGCCGCCGAGAATGGCCACGGTGTTGATGCCGATCTGCACCACCGTGAAGTAGTGGCCCGGCTGCTCCTGCACCGCCAGCACCTGCTCCGCACGTCCATCACCCTCATCGGCCAGCTGGCGCAGCTTCATCCGCCGCGAGGCGGCGAGCGCCATTTCGGCCACCGAGAAAAAGGCACTGGCGGCGATCAGGACGGCGATGAAGAGCAGGTTGCTGAGCAAATTGGGATCCTTGGGTCGGGGTTGGCGATGGGCGGCGCTGGACCGCGTTGCGTTCGAAGCCTAGCTGAACAGACGGCGCGCCGCCAGCGTGCCAGCCGCCAGATCGCGCGAAGCCAGGGCACGGTAGAGGGTGCTGAGCTCCTGGCCGATGCTGGCGAAGGCGTGCAGATTGAGGACGTGGCCGCGGTCGTCGCAGACATCGGCCTCGATGTCGCGGGCCAGGCCGCGTGCGGCCTCCTGCCAGCTGGCGAAGGGTTCCAGCGCCTCCGGCGTCTGCGGCACATCGAGCGACAGGGCCAGGTCGCGCAGCGAGGACTGCTGCGGATCTTCGGCCAGCGCGGCCTGGGAATCAAAGCTCAGCGAGAGGATGGGCGGCGCGCCCTCTTCCGCCGCCGGCAGCACCAGGCGCCCGGGCATGGCACCCGGCACAAAGCCGTGGCGCAAGGCCATCTGCTGCACATAACCGAGGGTCCAGGCGGCATTGCGGGCGCGCAGCACCACGGCCAGCTGGGCATCGTGGGCGCTGGCAAACTGGTCCAGCTCGCGCGCGCGGCTGACCACATCGAGCATGTCGGGAAACTGCACAAAAGCGCCGATGCCATCGGCGAAACCCTGAACCTTCTGCACGAACTCCGAGTACTCGATCTCGTTCATCGCGCCGTTGCGGTTGGCCATCTGCACGCCGGCCTGGAACTCGCCGTAGCGTTGGCCGGCCAGGGGCAGTTCCCACTCGCCGCTCTCGGCGTTCAGGCCCTCGATGTGAAAGGGCTTGGTGCCCGCGCGGCGGCTGCCTGGCAGGTGGGAGGTGGCCATCTCGCCGCTGATGGGTGCGTCCAGGGTGATGGTGGCGATGGCGTCGATCAAGGCATCGATGCGGGCCGAGGGCTTGCGCGGCGGGCGGCTGACGGGCGGCAAGGCCTCGTCCAGGCCCGCCCCCGAGGGCTCGGCGGCGGCGGCGCCGTCCAGGCCAGGCTCCTGGCGCTGGCCGTCCATGACCGGCTCTTTCTGCGGCTCGGCGCGGCGCGGGCCAGCCTTGCGGGCGCTCCAGGCGCCGTGGCCCACCACACCGGCCAGCACCAGGCCGCCGAGGATGGCCAGCATTTCGGTCAGGCTCATGCGCAGGCTCCCCGCTCAGCGCGCCAGCCCGCAAGCTGCGCCCGCATCCATTTCTTCGTCACAGTTGTCGCTTTCTGCTGCTGCATCTTCTCGCTGCTCATCCTCTTCAGGCCTCGGCCATGGCCAGGGCCTTGTCCATGTCTACCGCCACGATGCGGGACACGCCTTGTTCCTGCATGGTCACGCCGATCAGTTGCTCGGCCATTTCCATTGCAATCTTGTTGTGCGAGATGAAGAGGAACTGGGTTCCGCTGCTCATCTCGGCCACCAGCTTGGCATAACGCTCGGTGTTGGCGTCATCGAGCGGCGCATCCACCTCGTCCAGCAGGCAGAACGGTGCCGGGTTGAGCTGGAAGATCGCAAACACCAGGGCAATCGCCGTCAGCGCCTTTTCACCGCCCGACAGCAGGTGGATGGTGCTGTTCTTCTTGCCCGGCGGCTGGGCCATGACCTGCACGCCGGCGTCGAGGATTTCATCGCCCGTCATCACCAGCTTGGCCTGGCCGCCGCCGAACAGGGTCGGGAACATGCGGCCGAAATGGTGGTTGACCTGATCAAACGTGGCGCCCAGCAGATCGCGGGTCTCCAGGTCGATCTTGTGGATGGCATCTTCCAGGGTCTTCATGGCCGACATCAGGTCGGCGCACTGCGAATCGAGGAAGGTCTTGCGCTCGCGCGCGGACGTCAGCTCGTCCAGCGCAGCCAGGTTGACGGCACCGAGCGAGGCAATCTCGCGGTTGATGCGGTCGATCTCGCCCTGCAGGCCGTAGAGCTTGACCTGGCCTTGCTCGATGCCCTGGGCCAGGGCCTCCAGGTCCACCTCGGCGGCGACCAGTTGCTCCATGAACTGGGCGCCGCCGAGCTGGGCTGCCTGCTCCTCCAGCTGCAGCTTGGTGATGCGATCGCGCAGCGGGTCCAGGCTGCGCTCGAAGGTCAGGCGCTGCTCGTCGGCCTTGCGCAAGCGCAGGCTCAGGTCGTCGTAATTGCTGCGCACGGCGGCCAGGGCCTGCTCGCGCTCCATCTTGAGCGCCAGCGCGTCCTGCAGGCCGGCCTGTGCGGCGGCATCGTTGAGCGTGTCCATCTCGCGCTGCAGGCTCTCGGCCGAGGCGGTGTTGGTCTGCACCTGTTGCTGGGCGGTTTCGATGGCGCGCTGCAGCTCGGCCCGGCGCGAAGCCAGGGCGCGCGCGCTGTACTGCGATTCCTGGGCGCGGCGCTCCAGCGCCCGCAGCTGCTCGCGCGCCTCGCCCAGGCGGCGTTCGGCCAGGATCACCGCCTCGTCCAGCTCGGCATGGCGCTCCTGCGTGGTGGCCAGCTGCATGTCCAGCTCTTCGAAGCGAGCTTCGCCGGTGACACGGCGTTCCTGCAACTCCTCGGCCTGGGCATCGATCTCGGCCAGCTCGCCTTCCAGCTGGCCGCGCCGGGCGCTGGCCGCCTCGCTTTGCTGGGTCAGGCGCAGCAGCTCGACGTGGAGCTGGTGGGCGCGGTTCTGCGCCTCGCCGCCCTCGCGACGCAGCAGCACCAGGCGCTGCGAGCCTTCGGTGTAGGCGGCTTCGGCGCGCACCAGGGCGCTCTTGGCCTCTTCGGCAATCAGGGTCTGGGCGCGCAGTTCCAGCTGCAGCTGCTCGATTTCCTGCGCACGGGCCAGCATGCCGGCCTGCTCGGAATCAGGCGCATAGAAGCTGACCGCAAACTGGCTGACCGCATGGCCGGCCGGGGTCATGATCAGCTCGCCATGGGTCAGGCGGGCGCGCTGGGCCAGGGCCTCTTCCAGGCTGGCCGCGGTGTAGACACCCTCCAGCCAGTCGTTGAGCAAGGCCTTGAGGCCGGCATCGTCCAGGCGCAGCAGATCGCTGAGGCGCGCCAGGGTTTCGTGGGTGTTGGCAATGGCAGCGGCCGGCGGCGAGTAAAAGGCCAGCCGGGCCGGGGGCGCATCGGCGGCAAAAGCCTGCACCGTTTCCAGGCGACCGACCTGCAGGGCGCTCATGCGCTCGCGCAGCGCGGCCTCCAGGGCGTTTTCCCAGCCCGCTTGAATATGGAGTTTGGTCCACAGGCCTTGCAGGCCATCCAGGCCATGCTTGGCCAGCCAGGGCTTGAGCTTGCCCTCGGTCTGCACCTTCTCCTGCAGGGCGCGCAAGGCATCGAGCCGAGCCGAGAGCTCGGACTGGCGCCGGCCTTGGGCATTGGCATCGGCCTGGGCATGGCGACGCTGCTCGTCTTGCAGCGGCACCTGCTCCTGCAGCTCTTGCAGGCGGGCGTCGGCCATGTCGCGGGCTTCGTCAGCCGCCTCGCTCTGGCGCTTCAGTTCAGCCAGGCGATCGGCATCGGGCACGGCCAGGCCCTGACGCTCGGCCGCCAGGCGCTCACGCCGGGTGCGCAGCTGGCGGGCCTGCTCTTCGATGCTGCGGCTCTCGGCCGCCAGCACCTGGATCTGCTGCTGCACCTGCACGACCAGGGCGCGCTGCTCATTGGCCCGGCCCTGGGCGGCGCGCACCGCGTCTTCGCCATTGGGCAGGTTGGCGGCTTGCTCCTCAGCCTGGGCGGCCAGGATCTCGCTCTGCTCCTCGGCCGTGGCGATCTGCTCGGCGATGGCTTCCAGCTCCTCCTGGGCCTGGACGGATCGCTCCTGCCACTGGGTGTTCTGGGCCTGCAGCTCGATCAGGCGCGATTCCACCCGCTGGCGGCCTTCGACCACATAGCGGATGCGCTCCTCCAGGCGGCTGACTTCCAGCTGCGCTTCGGCATAACGGCCTTGTGAAGCGTGCAGCTCGTCACCTGCAGCGTAATGGGCCTGGCGCACGGTCTCCAGCTCCGCCTCGACCTGGCGCAGCTCGGCCATGCGCGATTCCAGCGCATTGACGGCCTCCAGATGCTCGGCCTTGACCCGGCCTTGCTCGGAGGTGGCGTCGCGGTGCTTGAGGAACCAGAGCTGGTGCAGCTTGAGCGTGCCAGCGTCCTGCAAGGCGCGGTAGCTGGCCGCCACCTCGGCCTGCTTTTCCAGCTTTTCGAGGTTGTTGTTGAGCTCGCGCAGGATGTCGTCGACGCGGGTCAGGTTTTCGCGCGTGTCCTTGAGCCGGTTCTCGGTCTCTCGGCGGCGTTCCTTGTACTTGGAGACGCCGGCCGCCTCCTCCAGGAACATGCGCATCTCTTCCGGCTTGGATTCGATGATGCGGCTGATGGTGCCCTGGCCGATGATGGCGTAGGCGCGCGGACCCAGGCCGGTGCCTAGGAACACGTCCTGCACATCACGGCGGCGCACCGGCTGGTTGTTGATGAAGTAGCTGGAGGTGCCGTCGCGGGTCAGCACGCGCTTGACGGCGATTTCCGAGAACTGGTTCCACTGGCCGCCGGCGCGGCCGTCTTCGTTGGCGAACACCAGCTCCACGCTGGAGCGGCTGGCCGGCTTGCGGTTGCCCGAGCCGTTGAAGATCACGTCCTGCATGGACTCGCCCCGCAGCTCGCTGGCCTTGCTCTCGCCCAGCACCCAGCGCACCGCGTCCATGATATTGGACTTGCCGCAGCCATTGGGCCCGACCACGCCGACCAGCTGCCCGGGCAGCTGGAACACCGTGGGATCGGCGAAGGACTTGAAGCCCGAGAGCTTGATCGAGTTCAGACGCATGGGCGCAAGACCATTCTTACCCGCCGGGCGCGGCCGCTCGATTTGCACCGGCAGCGGCTCCCGACGAGCCTCCTAAGCTGTTGATTTATTTGAACAAAAGCCCTTAAACCTGGGGCTTGAGCGGGCCTGGATGATACCATCCGCCCTTCCCCATCTTTTGGCACGCCGTCGCGTTGTTTCGACGCGGTGGCCGCCCTGCATTGACGCCATGGCCAAGTCCTCGCCCTTCACTTCGTCCAAGACCCCCTCCGCTACGACCGCCGCCAAAGCCGCCGCCCCCCGACGCAAGGCCGCCGCGCCTGCGGTGCTGCCCGCCGAGGCTTACAAGGCTCCGATCAAGGCCGCCAGCAAGCCAGCCTCCAAGGCCCCCCCGGCCAAGCCCGCGCCCAAGATGCGCGAGATGCCGCCCAATCCGCCCTCGGCCCCGAGCAAAGAGCTGCACGTCTTCCCCAACCCGGCTCCCGAGCGCGACTACGTGATCCAGTTCCAGGTGCCCGAGTTCACCTGCCACTGCCCGCTGACCGGCCAGCCCGACTTCGCGCACTTCACCATCGACATGATTGCGGACCAGTACTGCGTCGAGCTGAAGAGCCTGAAGATGTACTTCTGGAGTTACCGCGACGAGGGCGCCTTCCACGAGAAGGTGACCAACACCATCCTGGAAGACATCGTCAAGGTCACCGACCCGCGCTTCATCCGCATCACCGCCAAGTGGTATGTGCGCGGCGGCATCTACACCAATGTGGTGGTCGAGCACCGCAAGAAAGGCTGGAAGCAGCAGCCGCGCGTGGACCTGCCGGCCCACGGCTTCGAGTCTGGCCTGCTGCGCTGAATCAAGCGCGCTTCCTGATCCTGCCTGCTTGAGCATCTCGCCGCCTTGGCCCTCGCCTCGCATCCGGCCTACCAGCTGATCGAAGTCACGGTGCGGCGCAGCCGCATCGATGGCTTCGGCGTGTTTGCGGCCGAGCCTGTGCCCGCGGGCGCCAAGATCGGCGCGCTCACCGGCGAGGCCATCAGCGTGGCCGAGGCCCGGCGGCGCGCCCAAGGCCGCCAGCGCATCATGCTGGTCGAGCTGTCCAGCAGCCGGGCGGTGGACGCCACCCGCTCCAGCGACCCCATGCGCTTCACCAACCACAGCTGCCGGCCCAATGCCCGCATCGCCGTGGAAGACGGCGCCATCGAGTTCTTCGCCCTGCAGGAGATTGCCGTGGGCGAGGAGATCACTGTGGCCTACGGCGCCACCCACCACGAAGGCAGGCTTGCCTGTCGCTGTAGCCAGCCGGGGTGCCTGGGCTGGCTATGATGCCGGCGATTCCCTCACCCGCTGTCATGAACGCTGCTGCCGCCTCTTCCGTGCCCCACAACCCGCTGCTGGACAAGCTGCACCCCTATCCGTTCGAGCGCCTGCGCGCCCTGAACGCGGGCATCACCCCCAACCCCGCCTACCGGCCCATCAGCCTGGGCATCGGCGAGCCCAAGCATCCGGCACCGAAGCTGATCGAAGACGCCCTGATGGCCAGCCTCAAAGGCTTGTCGGGCTACCCTGCCACTGCCGGCGAGCCGGCGCTGCGCGAAGCCATCTGTGCCTGGCTGCAGCGCCGCTACGGCCTCAACCTCAACCCGGCCACCCAGGTGCTGCCGGTCAATGGCTCGCGCGAAGCCCTGTTCGCCCTGGCGCAAACCGTGATCGACCCCAGCCGCGCCGGCGCCACCGTGGTCTGCCCGAATCCCTTCTACCAAATCTACGAAGGCGCCGCCCTGCTGGCCGGCGCGCAGACGGCCTTTGCCAACAGCGACCCGGCCAAGAACTTCGCCGCCGACTGGTCACAGATCGACGAGGCCACCTGGGCCCGCACCCAGCTGCTCTACGTCTGCTCGCCCGGCAACCCGACCGGCGCGGTCATGCCGCTGGACGAATGGCGCATGCTCTTCGAGCTCAGTGATCGCCATGGCTTTGTGATCGCCTCGGACGAGTGCTACTCGGAGATCTACTTCCGCGAGGAAGCGCCGCTGGGCGGCCTGGAGGCCGCCGCCCGCCTGGGCCGCGCGGATTTCAAGAACCTGATCGCCTTCACCAGCCTGTCCAAACGCAGCAACGTGCCGGGCATGCGCTCAGGCTTTGTCGCCGGCGACGCGGCGCTGCTGAAGAAGTTCCTGCTCTACCGCACCTACCACGGCAGCGCCATGAGCCCCATCGTGCAAGCCGCCAGCGTGGCCGCCTGGAACGACGAAGTCCATGTGGTGGAGAACCGTGCGCAGTACCGCGCCAAGTTCGCCGCCGTCACACCGCTGCTGGCTGCCCACATGGACGTGGCCCTGCCGGACGCCGGCTTCTACCTCTGGTGCGGCGTGCCGCGCCACATACACGGCGGCGATGACATCGCCTTCGCTCAAGGCTTGCTGGCTCAATACAATGTCGCCGTGCTGCCCGGCAGCCTGCTGGCGCGCGAGGCCCACGGCGTCAACCCCGGCGCTGGCCGCATCCGGCTGGCCCTGGTGGCCGAAAGCGCGGAATGCCTTGAAGCGGCCCAGCGCATCGTCGCCTACATCGAATCCTTTTCCTCCTCTTCTTCCCTTTCCTCCTGACTGGCACCCGCTGCCGCGAGCTTTCACTCATGACACAAGCCCATCTGCAATCGACCATCGAACTGGCCTGGGACAACCGCGCCAACATCACGGCCGCCAATGCCCCCGAAGTGCGCGAGGCCGTGGAGCATGTGCTGGCCGATCTGGACGCCGGCCGCCTGCGTGTGGCCGATCGCCAAGCCGTGGGCCAGTGGACGGTGCACCAGTGGGTCAAGAAGGCCGTGCTGCTGTCCTTCCGCCTGAACGACAACCGCTTGATGGGCGCCGGCGACATGACTTTCTTCGACAAGGTGCCGACCAAGTTCGGCGGCCTGAGCGAGGAAGCCATCCGCGCCACCGGCGTGCGCGTGGTGCCGCCGGCCGTGGCCCGCCGTGGCAGCTTCCTGGCCAAGAACGTGATCCTGATGCCCAGCTACGTCAACATCGGCGCCTACGTCGATGAAGGCACCATGGTCGACACCTGGGCCACCGTCGGCAGCTGCGCCCAGATCGGCAAGAACGTGCACCTGAGCGGCGGCGTCGGCATCGGCGGCGTGCTCGAGCCCCTGCAGGCCAACCCCACCATCATCGAAGACAACTGCTTCATCGGCGCCCGCTCGGAAGTGGTGGAAGGCGTGATCGTGGAAGAAAACTCGGTCATCTCCATGGGCGTCTACATCGGTCAGAGCACGCCGATCTATGACCGCGAGACCGACACCGTCAGCTACGGCCGCGTGCCGGCTGGCTCGGTGGTGATCAGCGGCAGCCTGCCCAAGAACGAGGGCAAGTACAGCCTGTACGCCGCCATCATCGTCAAGAAGGTCGACGCCGGCACCCGCGCCAAGACCAGCATCAACGACCTGCTGCGCGCCTGAACCGGGCACAAAAGCACCGCCCCGGCCGAGACCGGGGCGCATCCAGCGGCTTGAAGACCAAGAACGGGGAGACAGCGGATGAGTGGAAATATGGAACGCATCCTGCGGCTGATGGCCGAGAAGGGTGCCTCCGACGCTTACCTTTCGGCCAAGATGCCGGTGCTGATCCGCCTGAACGGGCAGATCGTGCAGCTGTCGGATCAGTTGCTGGGGCCCATGCAGCCGCGTCAGCTGATCGCCGAGGTGGTGGACCCGGCCCAGATGGCCGAGCTGGACCAGAACGGCGAGCTGAACATGGCGGTGGCCATCCCCGGCGTGGGCAGCTTCCGCCTCTCGGGCTTCCGCCAGCGCGGCACCATCGCCGCGGTGTTCCGCCACATCCCGCACGTCATCCCCTCGCTGGAAGAGCTGAACCTGCCGCCCATCCTGGGCAAGCTGGTGCAGGAAAAGCGTGGCCTGATCCTGATGGTGGGCGCTACCGGCACGGGCAAGAGCACCACGCTGGCCTCCATGCTGGAGCTGCGCAACCAGACCATGGCCGGCCACATCCTCACCATCGAGGACCCGCTGGAGTACCTTTTCAGCAACAAGCGCTCGGTGGTCAACCAGCGCGAAGTGGGCCGCGACACGGCCTCGCTGCAGATTGCCTTGAAGAACGCACTGCGCCAGTCGCCGGACTGCATCCTGATCGGTGAAATCCGCGACCGCGAGACCATGACGGCGGCGATCTCCTACGCCCTGTCCGGCCACCTGGTTCTGGCCACGCTGCACGGCAATAACACGTATCACGCGCTGAACCGCATCCTGTCCTTCTACACGCCCGAGTCGCGCCCGGCACTGCTGAACGACCTGGCCGCAGGCCTGAAATCCATCATCTCGCAGCGCCTGGTGCGCGCCACGGCCGGCGGCCGCATCCCGGTGATCGAGATCATGCTCAACACCAAGCTGATCGCCGAGTTCATCGAGAAAGGTGACTTCGGCGGGGTCAAGGACGCGATGGAGAAATCCATCGCCGAAGGCTCGCAAAGCTACGAAGAGCATTTCGCCCAGCTCATCAAGGACGGCACCATCACCCGCGACGAAGGCCTGGCCTTTGCCGACTCGCCGACCAACCTGCTCTGGCGCTTGCAAAACGACAGCCCTGGCGCCCTCAAGCAAGCGCCGGCCAAGGAAGAAGCGGCCGGCGACGAAGCCAGCTTCACCGAGATCACGTTGGACGTGCGCGGCGACTGAAGTCCGTGCTGCGCTGTGCGGCGCAGCGCCTACTCAGGCTTCAGCGCGTCTTTTTCCCCTCTCCTTTCTTTTGCCCTCGCCTTCATGTCCGACACCCTCGCCCTGCTGGAAGCGCTGGTCGCCCGCCCCTCCGTCACGCCCGATGACGCCGGTTGCCTGGAGCTGATTGGCGCGCGCCTGTCTGCCCTGGGCTTCGAGCTGCAGCGCATGGACAGCGGGCCCGACAACTTCCGTGTCAGCAACCTGTGGGCGATCAAGCGCGGCAGCGAGGCAGCCGGCCCGGTGCTGATGTTTGCCGGCCACACCGATGTGGTGCCGCCGGGGCGGCTGGACGCCTGGGCTTCCGACCCCTTTGTGCCCAGCTACCGCGAGGGCCGCATCTACGGCCGTGGCGTGGCCGATATGAAGGGCTCGCTGGCCGCCATGGTGGTGGCCGCCGAGGAGTTTGTGCGCGCCCATCCCGCGCACCGCGGCAGCCTGGCCTTTTTGCTGACCAGCGACGAGGAAGGCCCCTCGGTCGACGGCACCAAGGTCTGCTGCGAACGTCTCAAGGCCCAGGGTCAGCGCCTGGACTTCTGCATCGTCGGAGAGCCGACTTCGGTGGAGCAGGTCGGCGACATGATCAAGAACGGCCGCCGCGGCACGCTCTCGGGCAAGCTCAAGGTCAAGGGCGTGCAAGGCCATGTGGCCTACCCCCAGCTGGCCCGCAACCCGGTGCATCAGGCCGCCGCCGCCATTGCCGAGCTGGCGGCCGCCCGCTGGGACGAGGGCAACGACTACTTCCCGGCCACCACCTTCCAGATCTCCAACATCCACGCCGGCACCGGCGCCACCAACGTAATCCCCGGCGAGATGGTGGTGGATTTCAACTTCCGCTTCTCGACCGAGTCGACCCCGGAAGGCCTCAAGTCCCGCGTGCAATCGCTGCTGGCCCGCCACGGGCTGGAATACGCGCTCGACTGGACCCTGGGCGGCGAGCCCTTCCTGACCCCCGTGGGCGCGCTGAGCGGCGCCGTCTGCGCCGCCATCGAGGCCGAGACCGGCCGCCCGACCCAGCTCTCCACCACCGGCGGCACCTCGGACGGCCGATTCATCGCCAAGATCTGCCCGCAAGTGATCGAGTTCGGCCCCATCAACGCCAGCATTCACAAGGTGGACGAGTACCTGCCGGTCGACAACCTTGAACCTTTGAAAAACATCTACCGCCGCACGCTGGAGCAGCTGCTGAACTGACCTAAAGTCCAAACTCAACGGCAGCCCAAGACCTGCAAGAGCAGGCAGTGCAGCCCGCGCAAGCACGAATGCACGCGCAAACCCAAACCAATCAGGCAGGCAGGCAGGGAGGCCAAGGAGATGACAAGAAAAAGCACGGGCACGCGTGCAGCAAAGCGCTGGGCTCATCAAGCGCTCGCAGTGATCAGTGCTTTGGGCCTCTGGGTGGCCTGCGCTCAGCCCGGCTGGGCCGCCTGCAAGGTTCAGAGCCTGGAGTTGCCAGTCACGATGAAGGGCTCTCGGGCGGTGGCCACGCTGGGCATCAACGGGCAGGACATTCCCCTGATCGTCGACAGCGGCGCGTTCTTCAGCACCCTCACCCATGCCGCAGCCCAGCAGCTGAAGATTAAGGTGCGTGCCCTTCCCTGGGGCATGGAAATCACAGGCGTGACCGGGCGAGACGAACACGCGGGCCTTGCCACCGCAGAACACATCAATTTGCTTGGCGGCGAGTTGCCCAACGTCGATTTTGTGATCGGCGGCAACGACGACCGCAACGGCACCATGGGCCTTTTGGGCCGCAACATCCTGTCGGTGGCCGACACCGAGTACGACCTGGCGCATGGTCTGGTCCGCCTGATGTTCCCCAACGAAGATTGCGACAAGCATGGCATGGCCTACTGGGCCGGCGACACGCCGGTTTCAGAGATCGAGCTGCTGCGCCCCGACCGCAAGATCAAGACCCCCGCCATCGAAACCATCGCCCTGGTCAATGGCAAACGCCTGCGTGTGTTGTTCGACACCGGCGCCCGCACGGTGATGTCGCTCAAGGCGGCCAAGAGTGTCGGCGTCACGGATCTGAAGCCAACCGGCCGGGTGGGCGGTGTGGGCCAAGGCACGGTGGCCGGCTGGAGCGGCGCGATCGATCGCTTCGAGCTGGGGGGCGAAGTGGTGCACAACGTGCGCCTGAGCGTGGCTGACTTCGAGCTGCGCGAGATCGACATGCTGCTGGGCGTCGACTTTTTCCTCTCGCACCGCATCTATGTGTCCAAGAAGCAGCGCCGCATGTACTTCACCTACAACGGAGGCCAGGTGTTCGCGCTGAGCAAGCCCGAGCCCAAGGACGACAGCGACGAAGCCAAGTCCAGCGGCCTGCCCGAACTCGGCCCCGAAGCCAAGGCCTCGGCCTACGCCCGGCGCGGCGCCGCCTCGATGGCGCGCAAGGACTACAAAGCAGCCTTGGCCGACCTGGACCGCGCCTGCGAGATGGAGCCCCAAGTCGCCGAACACCGCGTGATTCGTGCGACCCTGCACCTGCAGATGCGGCAGGGGAAGCTGGCCAAACAAGACCTGGACGCAGCGCTGGCGGCAGACCCGGCGCATGCCGAAGCGAGGATGAAGCGGGCGACCTTGATGGCCAAGCCGAGCAAGCCGGATGCCGCGCTCCAGGACCTGGACGAACTGGATCGCCTGCTGCCCGCGCAAGCCCCGCAGCGCCTGCAGATGGCGCAGATATACCTGCGCCTGCAGCACCTGCCCGCCGTGGTGAAGCAGCTGGACCATTGGCTCGCGGCCTACCCGCATGACCTGGCCACCGCCGACGCGCTGAACCAGCGCTGCTGGACGCGCGTGATGCTCCACAGTGACCTGACACAGGCGCTGCGGGACTGCGATCGGGCCATCGATCTGGATGCCGAGCAAGGCAAGTACTTCGACAGCCGAGGCTGGTTGCGCCTGCGGCAGGGTGAGTGGCACAAGGCCCTGGCCGATTTTGATCGTGCGTTGAAGCTGGACGACAAGCTCGCCTGGCCTCACTACGGCCGTGGCATCGCACTGGGCAAGCTGGGCGACGCCGCAGGCGCCCAAGCTGCACTCGCAGCAGCACGCGAGCACCGTCCGGAGATCGACCAGGAGGCGGGTCGTTACGGCCTGGCGGTCGACGCGGCCGCGGCCAAGCCCACGCCAGCCTCCGCGCCCTAGGCCGGCAGCCTGTGGCTGCTTGCCGGTGACGGGTTGGCAGTGACGGGTTTGCGGTAACGGGTTGGCGAGGGGGCGCGCGCCATCGGCGACAATCACGCCCTGCCCTTCACCGAGCCCCCATGAATTTATTGAACTGCATCGAGGCCCAAGCCGCCCGCCTTTCCGAGGCGGGCGTTTCGTTTGGCCATGGCACGGCTGTCGCCTTTGACGAGGCCGCCTGGCTGGCGCTCTGGGCCCTGGGGCTGCCGCTGGACCAGCTGGACGAGCACGAGGCCCTGACGCTGAGCGACGCCCAGCAAGCGCGCATCGCCGAGCTGGTCGAGCAACGCATTGCGACGCGCAAGCCCGCCGCCTACCTGACTCGCGAAGCCTGGTTGCAGGGCGTGCCGTTTTACGTGGACGAGCGCGCCATCGTGCCGCGCAGCTTCATCGCCGAGCTGATCGCCGATGCCAGCATCGATGCCTGGCTCTCCGACCAGACCACCGAGGTGCTGGACCTGTGCACCGGCAATGGCTCGCTGGCCGTGCTGGCCGCCATGGCCTGGCCCGAGGTGCAGGTGGACGGCCTGGACCTGAGCGCCGAAGCCCTGGAAGTGGCACGCATCAATGTCGACAAGCATGGCCTGCAGTCGCGCATCCGGTTGATGCAGGGCGATGGTCTGGCGCCGGCCCTGGCGGCCGGCCGCCGCTACGACCTGATTCTGTGCAACCCGCCCTATGTCAACAGCGAGACCGTGTCCCGCCTGCCGGCTGAGTACCGCGCCGAGCCCGAGCTGGCCCTGGCCGGCGGCGATGACGGCATGGATTTCATCCGCCGCCTGCTGGCCGAGGCACCTGCCGTGCTCAAACCGCGCGGCGTGCTCTTGCTGGAGATCGGCAATGAGCGCCCGTTTTTTGAAGCCGCCTTCCCCGAGCTGGAAGTGGCCTGGATGGACACCTCCTCGGGGGCCGACCAGGTGCTGCTGATCACCGAAGAATCCCTGAACATGATGAACGCCCACAAGAACAAGAACCCGGAAGGTCGCCCCACGCCATGATCACCCTGCGCAATATCACGCTGCGACGCGGCACCAAGGTCGTGCTCGACGACGCCAGCGTCGTCCTGCAACCGGGCGAAAAAGTCGGCCTGGTGGGCCGCAACGGCGCCGGCAAGTCCAGCCTTTTTGCCCTGTTGACCGACCGCTTGCAAAGCGACAAGGGCGAGGTGGACATCCCCCGCCAATGGGCCGTGGGCGAAGTGGCTCAGAACATGCCGGAAACCGACATGCCGGCCACCGAGTTTGTGCTCGAAGGCGATGTGCGCCTGATGGCCGCGCGCCAGGCCCTGGCCGATGCGGAAGCGGCCGAGGACGGCCATGCCATGGCCGACGCCCATGCCCTGCTGATGGACGCCGGCGCCTTCGACGCGAAACCGCGCGCGCAGGCCTTGCTGATGGGCCTGGGCTTCAAGGGCGAGCAGGTCGATGCGCCGGTGAACAGCTTCTCCGGCGGCTGGCGCATGCGCTTGCAGCTGGCCCGCGCCCTGATGTGCCCGGCCGAGCTGATGCTGCTGGACGAACCGACCAACCACTTGGACCTGGACGCCCTGGTCTGGCTGGAAGCCTGGCTGCAGCGCTACGACGGCACCCTGATCGTGATCAGCCATGACCGCGAGTTCCTGGACGCCATCACCAAAGTCACCCTGCACCTGGACGAAGCCAAGCTGCACCGCTACGGCGGCAACTACACGGCCTTCGAGGCCATGCGCGCCGAGCGCATGGAGCAGCAGCAAGCCGCCTTTGGCAAGCAGCAAGAGCGCATTGCGCACCTGCAGAAGTTCATCGATCGTTTCAAGGCCAAGGCCAGCAAGGCCAAGCAGGCGCAGAGCCGGGTCAAGGCCCTGGAGCGCATGGAGAAACTGGCACCGGTGCTGGCCTCGGCGGACTTCAATTTCGAGTTCCGCGAGCCCGTCAGCCTGCCCAACCCCATGCTGATGTTTGACGACGTGGCTTGCGGTTATGAGGTCGACGGCGTCGAGAACATCATCGTGCGCGGCATCGACCGCTCGGTGCTGGCCGGCCAGCGCATCGGCATCCTGGGCGCCAACGGCCAGGGCAAATCCACTGTGGTGAAAACGGTGGCCCGCATGCAGCGCGCCATGGGCGGCAAGATCACCGAGGGCAAGGGCCTGACCATCGGCTACTTTGCCCAGCAGGAAATGGACGTGCTGCGGCCCGAGGAAGGCCCGCTCTCGCACATGGTCCGCCTGGCCAAAGAGGTGAGCCCGCAGGCGCGCGAGCAGGAGCTGCGCGATTTCCTGGGCCAGTTCCGCTTTGTCGGTGACATGGTCAACCAGCAGGTGGGCAGCCTCTCGGGGGGCGAGAAGGCCCGCCTGGTGCTGGCCATGCTGGTGTGGCAGCGCCCCAATCTGCTGCTGATGGACGAGCCCACCAACCACTTGGACCTGAACACCCGCGAGGCGCTGTCGATTGCGCTCAATGAGTTCGAGGGCACGGTGATGCTGGTCAGCCACGATCGCGCCCTGCTGCGCGAGGTCTGCGACGAGTTCTGGCTGGTCAGCAAGGGCGTGGTGTCCCCCTTCGACGGTGACCTGGACGATTACCAGCGCTGGCTGCTGGACCAGTCCAAGGAAGCCGCCAAGGCCGCCAAGGATGCCGCCAAGGGCCTGGCCAAAGCCGGCAAGTCAGGCAGCACGGCGGCGGCAACCACCCCGGCTCCAGTTGCGGCAGCCGCACCTGCTCCAGCCCCGGCCCCGGCCGCGCGCGAGGACCGCAAACTCAGCGGCCAGGCCCGCCAAAAGCTCGCCGACCAAACCCGCCCGCTGCGCAAGGAGATGGACGCCATCGACGCCAAGCTCAACAAGCTGGCCGATGAACGCACGGCCCTGGAGGCCCAACTGGCGGAGGGCAAGGCGACACCGGCTCAGATCGTTGAAGCTGGCAAGCGCCTCAAGGCCATCCACGACGAGCTGGAAAGCGCCGAGCTGCGCTGGCTGGAGCTCAGCGCCGAGGTCGACGCGATTCACGCGGCCGCCTGATTTGCACCCAGAAGACCATGAACCCATAAAGCCATGAGCTCATGAGCCGATGAGCAGGGCCCGAGGTAACTCGGGCCCTTTTCTTTTCCGGCGCTGGGTTTGAGACGCTCAGGCCAGCAAGACCAGGGCTGCAGCCAGCGCCGCCGGCAGCGCCTGCACGAACAGAATCTTTTTGCCCACCGTGGCGGCGCCGAACACGCCGGCCACCACCACGCAGCCCAAGAAGAACAGTTGCGTCGGCACACCGGCCGCGCCCTGCAGCAGGCCCCACACCAGGCCGGCACTCAGAAAGCCGTTGTACAGGCCCTGATTGGCCGCCAAGGTCTTGCTGGCCTCGGCAAACTCCGGCGTCAGGCGAAACACGCGCCGACCCAAAGGCTTGGTCCAGAAGAACATCTCCAGCACCAAAAAATACAGGTGCAAGGCGGCCACCAAGGCCACCAAACCATTCGCCACCACGCTCAGAACCATCTTGTGCTCGCTTTCAGGACACCGGGTCTGCTTGGCCCTGCGCTGCCGCATCGACCCCGCTTGGCACCAAGACCCTCAACCACATTTAACCACATAAATTGTGTGCAATTAAATTGAGGACTACATTATCACCCATGCCACGCCCATCCCAACGTCCCCCGCCTGACATGCCACAGCTTGCCCCGGCCGCCGCCGCAAACGAGGACTGGCTGCGTCTGGACCAGCAGCTGTGCTTCGCGCTCTACGCCAGCTCTCTGGCCATGACCAAGCTGTACAAGCCCTTGCTGGAGCCCTTGAGCCTGACCTACCCGCAGTACCTGGTGATGTTGGTGCTTTGGGAGCAGGACGGCATCAGCGTTTCCACCCTGGGGCAACGACTGTCGCTCGACTCCGGAACGCTCACGCCCCTGCTCAAACGCATGGAAACGTCGGGTTTTGTGAAACGGCAGCGCGCCGCGCAAGATGAGCGGCGTGTCGACATCCTGCTCACGCCCAAGGGCCTAGACCTGAAGGTGCAAGCCCAAAAGATTCCACCGCAGCTCGCCTGTGCGGCCGCTTGCTCTTTGGAAGAACTGAGTTCCCTGACCCGACGCCTGCACGAGCTGCGACAGCAACTGGCGGACGCCGAACTTTCACCCACCACCCTTGATTGATAGGAAGTACATCACCATGGCACTCGACAAAGTCCTCTACACCGCCCGCGCCACCTCCACCGGCGGCCGCCAAGGCAGCTCGTCCAGCTCGGACGGCGCGCTGAACGTGCAACTCTCGACACCCAAGGAACTGGGTGGCGCCGGCGGCCCGGGCACCAACCCCGAACAGCTGTTCGCAGCCGGCTATTCGGCCTGCTTCATCGGCGCCCTCAAGCATGTCGCCATGATGAAGAAGGTCGCCCTGCCGGCCGAAGTGTCCATCACCGCCGATGTGGGCATCGGCCCCATCCCGGCCGGCTTCGGCATCCAGGTGGCCCTGAACATCTCGGTGCCCGGCGTGGAGCGCAGCGTGGCCCAAGACCTGGTGGACGCCGCCCATCAGGTCTGCCCCTACTCGAACGCCACCCGCGGCAATATCGACGTCACGCTGAACCTGGCCTGAGTCGACCGAGCAAGGCCAGAGGCGCGAATCAGCGCAGCACGGGGCTTGAAAGCAAGTCCAGAAGCAGCTCGATTCGCGCCTTCACCGGGCTCAGCGCTCCCGCGCTGGGCAAGGCCTCGGCCGAAGCAGTGACCGGCCCGGCATCGCAGCGCGTGCTGCGCAGCACGCGCACGCCTTGCTGCTGTGCTTCGCGCAGCGCTGCTTCCAGAGCTTGCGACAGGCTGCCATTGCCGGTACCGGCCACCACCAGCCCATCCACACCCTGCGCCAACAAGGCTCGAACCACCGAGCCATCGGCGCCGACATGGTTGAGCACGATCTGCACCCGCGGCCAGCTCAGGTCGCCTTGGGGCAAGTGGGCAAGGCCCACCACCGGCTGCGCACCGCGCTGCGGGCCCGCGGCGAACCAACGCACCCCCCCCTCCTCCATCGCCCCCAGACGCGCGCCGTCGGCCGACGCGAAGGCATCGACCCGGTAACTGTGCACCTTGCGCACCTGTTCGGCGGAATGGATGCTGCCAGCAAACATCACCAAAACACCCGGCACCCTACCTTCCGCAGCGAGGGTGACTGCATCCAGCAGGTTCTGCGGGCCATCGGTCTGCAGGGCGGTCGCAGGCCGCATGGCCGCGGTGATCACCACGGGCTTGCCGGGTGCCAGGACGCGCTGCAGGAAATAGGCGGTCTCTTCCAAGGTATCCGTACCGTGGGTGATCACCACGCCGGCCACTTCTGGCCGCGCCAGATGCGCCGCGACCCGCTCCGCCAGCAAACGCCAGGTCGCGAAATCCATGTCCTTGCTGTCCAGCTGCGCAACTTGTTCGGCCTCCAGCGCACGGTGGGCGAGCGGCGGGATCGCCGCAATCAGCTGCGCCACGCCGAGCTGCGCGGCCTGATAACCGACATTGTCCGAGGCATCGGCCGCCGTACCGGCGATGGTGCCGCCGGTTCCGAGAATCACGACCAGCCCCGATTTCGCTTCAGACACCGGCGCATTCACGGCAATTGTTTCTTGCTTGCTTTGCAATTTTGAAATTCCTGGATGAAAATACAGTCACTGGATAAATATTCAGGCAATCAAGCCCCAGGGCCCCAAGCAGAGGACGACCACCGTGGAAGACAGCCCGAAACTCACCGCGCGCCAACAGCAGATTCTCGATCTGGTGCGAGCCGCCATCGAACGCACCGGCGCTCCACCCACCCGGGCCGAAATCGCCGCCGAACTCGGTTTTCGTTCTGCCAACGCCGCCGAAGAGCATTTGCAAGCCCTGGCTCGCAAAGGAGCGATCGAACTGGTCGGCGGCACCTCGCGCGGCATCCGCCTGAAGTCTGACACATTGAGAGCGCTCAACTCCGCACGCGATGCCCGAGAGTCACAAGAGGCGCGCGAGTTTCAAGCTGGATATGCGCGCGGCCGCGCCGCGCCCCGCGGCAGCGATCGGCAGCAACTCGATTTCCCTTTGGCCAGCCTGGCCCAGCTGAATCTCCCGCTGATAGGGCGCGTGGCCGCCGGCCACCCCATCCTGGCGCAGGAGCACATCGAGCAAAACTATGCCGTCGAGGCCAGCATGTTCGCCAAGAAGCCCGACTTTTTGCTCAAAGTGAAAGGCATGAGCATGAAAGACATCGGCATCATAGATGGCGATCTTTTGGCCGTGCAGAAAGCCTCGGACGCCAAGAACGGCCAGATCGTGGTGGCCCGAATCGGCGACGAAGTGACCGTCAAGCGATTCAAGCGCGGCCGCAGTGGCATTGAGTTGCTGCCCGAGAACAGCGATTTCGAACCGATTCAAGTGGCCGCCGATGACGACAGCTTTGCCATCGAGGGGCTGGCGGTGGGCCTGATCCGCAATCAGATGTTCAGTTGATCCCCCGACCGCACGATGTGCAGCCCTTGCCCGGGTCGGGCCTACTTGCTCCGCCCGTCGATAGACAGCCAACGACGCGTCTGAATCGCTGGCCGCCTCATGTCGCGGAAGACCCAGCACAAACAAAAGAGCCTCCAATGGAGGCTCTTTTGTTTATTCACATTGGTCCTGAACGGACGGACGCTTGATCAAACATTCGTCCGATCACGAGGTGTGTGGCTGGAGCAAAGCAATCTGCACCAGACCCAAAAGAGGCGCCGCCTGAACGCGCAAGAACCTTGCCAAGCTCAGTATGGAACCCTTGCATTAATGCAGCTGAATACCTCACAGACGATGCGCCATCGCTGATGGTTTGATCTCCAATGGAGATTTCGCGACTGAACCGCCGGAACGACAAGGAAATGTCGGGCAGGTATTGATCAAATAGCCCGTTTTCACCAACAGTACCAAGGCTCGGATATCGAGCGGCAAATAAAAAAACCCCACAAACTTTCGTTTGCGGGGTTTCTCAATATGTTGGCGGAGTGGACGGGACTCGAACCCGCGACCCCCGGCGTGACAGGCCGGTATTCTAACCAACTGAACTACCACTCCAGATGAGCCACAATATCAAAATCGATATTGCGCTGCACCGGACAAGTTACGCAGTGCTCATTCAAACACTGCCAAGCCTTGTCAAACTTGGCGTCCCCTAGGGGATTCGAACCCCTGTAGTCACCGTGAAAGGGTGGTGTCCTAGGCCTCTAGACGAAGGGGACTCAACCTTCTAGCCTGATCACATCCTGAATCGCGCGCCACTTCCAAACAAAATTTGGTGGTGGAGGTAAGCGGGATCGAACCGCTGACCTCTTGCATGCCATGCAAGCGCTCTCCCAGCTGAGCTATACCCCCAGATCCTTGCGAATCTCGGTCGCCGCGCCATTCAAGCGTGTCAAACCTCAAACAACTTCACAAATAACAGCGGCCAATTTCTTGGCCGCCTTTGAAATCTACCGCAGCAGACTTCTTCAACGCAGACAAAGACATTTCAATCTTTGCCTCAAAGCTGGCGGAGTGGACGGGACTCGAACCCGCGACCCCCGGCGTGACAGGCCGGTATTCTAACCAACTGAACTACCACTCCAGATGATGATTTAAATTATATACACAATTTAAATCACATCAAACAAGTTTGCGGTTATTTTTCAATAACCACCAAGCCTTGTCAAACTTGGCGTCCCCTAGGGGATTCGAACCCCTGTAGTCACCGTGAAAGGGTGGTGTCCTAGGCCTCTAGACGAAGGGGACTAAACCTTCTTATTAACTGCCGCATAGTATACAGCAATTAACTCTATATATTCAAGCTCTGCAGTATATCGCAAAACTTTTGCATCTGAACCGCGCGCCACACAAACTCAATTTGAATTTGGTGGAGGTAAGCGGGATCGAACCGCTGACCTCTTGCATGCCATGCAAGCGCTCTCCCAGCTGAGCTATACCCCCGACGATTCTTATCAGTACTTCAGGCTGCCGAGTCGCTCCTTGTGGATCGCCTCGCCTTCCAAAGCACCGCGAGACATCTAAAGTTTCGCGCTGTTCAAGCAAGACATAGATTATAGGACGCTTTTTACAAGGAGCGCAAGCGTTTCACAACAATTTCTTGTTCGAACAGTTCCAGCACCGCGTCGACGCTGGGCGTTTGCACACGCCCGCACACCAATGCCCGCACCGGCATGGCCAGCTGAGGCATCTTCAGGCCATGCGCGCCGATGGTTTCCTTGATGGCGGCGGCAATGACGGGCTTGCTCCACTCAGGCAGTGCTTCAAGCTTGTCCGCCAGCGCAGCCAGGGCCGGCTTCACCGCGTCCGTGACATGCGCCGCCAGATCCTCGGCCGAGGGGCTGACCGGGCCGAAGTACATGGCCAGCCAGTCGGCCAGAGCCACGGTCGTCGAACAACGGTCCTTGAACAGGCTGCACATGGGCACGAGCTTGGCGGCATCCACCTGCACGCCGCGTGCAGCGAAATGCGCCGCCACCAGCGCAGCCAGACGGCTGTCATCTGCCTGCTTGATGTATTGGCTGTTGACCCATTCCAGCTTGGCCGGGTCCCATTGCGCGGGGCTCTTGTTCAGATGGCTGCCATCGAACCAGGACACCAGTTGCTCTCGGCTGAACAGCTCGTCATCGCCGTGGCTCCAGCCCAGGCGAGAGAGGTAGTTCAGCATGGCCTCGGGCAGGTAACCCCCCTCTTCGTAAGCCGTGACACTGACCGCGCCGCGGCGCTTGGACAGCTTCTGACCATCGTCACCCAGAATCACCGGCACATGGCCAAAGGCCGGCAGCGGCGCGCCGAGGGCACGGAAGATATTGATCTGCCAGGGCGTGTTGTTGACATGCTCGTCACCGCGGAACACATGGCTGATCTGCATGTCCCAGTCGTCCACCACCACGGCGAAGTTGTAGGTCGGCACACCCAGGCTGCCGGCCGGCGCGTCTTCAGCGGCCGGACGCACGATGATCAGGTCGTCAATCTCGCGGTTGTTGATGGTGATGGGGCCCTTGACCAGGTCGTCCCAGGTGACGTCACCGTCCATCGGATTCTTGAAACGCACCACCGGTGTCACACCGGCCGGCACGGGCGGCAGCACCTTGCCGGGCTCCGGGCGCCAGCGGCCGTCATAACGGGTTTTCTCACCGCGGGCGCGTTGGGCCTCGCGCATCTCGTCCAGCTCGGCGGGCGTGCAGTAGCAGCGGTAGGCCTTGCCTTCACCGATCAATTGCTCGGCCACCGCGTGGTAGCGCTCCAGGCGCTGCATCTGGTAGATCGGGCCTTCGTCGTAGTCCAGGCCCATCCATTTCATCGAAGCCAGGATCTGCTCCACCGAATCCTGGGTGGAACGTGCCACATCGGTGTCCTCGATGCGCAGCACGAATTTGCCACCGTAGTGGCGGGCATAGGCCCAGGAATACAGGGCAGTGCGGGCCGTGCCCAGGTGCAGAAAACCGGTCGGCGACGGCGCAATGCGGGTGCGCACGGGAGTGTTGGCGTGTTGGCTCATAAGCTGTTCAAAGTGGAGAGGCCGCGGTTCAGGTCATCGGTGATGTCGTCGACATGCTCAAGACCGACGGCCAGACGGATCAAGCCCTGGCTGATGCCGGCGGCCTGGCGCTGGGCCTCGCTGAGGCGACCATGCGAGGTGGTGGCTGGGTGGGTGATGATGGATTTGGTGTCGCCCAGATTGGTGGCGATGCTGAGCACCCGGGTGCTGTTGATCACATGGAAGGCCGCGGCTCGCGCGGCCTCGGGCGTGTCGGCCTTCAGCTCGAAAGACAGGACCGCCCCGCCCTGCCCCGACTGCTGACGCATGGCCAGTTCATGCTGGGGATGCGAGGGCAAAGCCGGGCAGTACACCCGTGCCACCTCGGGCCGGGCCTCCAGCCAGCGAGCCACGGCCAGGGCTTGTTCGCTCTGGGCCTTCATGCGCAGGCTCAAGGTCTCCAGCCCTTTCAAAATGACCCAGGCGTTGAAAGGCGAGAGCACCATGCCGGCCGTGCGCATGACCGGGCCGAACACGTCCTTGATCAGGCGGTTGGGGCCACACAGCGCACCGCCCATGACCCGACCTTGGCCGTCCATGTACTTGGTGGCCGAGTGCATGACCAAGTCGGCGCCGAAGCGCGTGGGCTGCTGCAGCGCCGGCGTCGAATAGGTGTTGTCCACCACCAGCAGCGCACCGGCACCATGGGCGATGTCGGCCAGGGCGCGGATGTCGCAGACCTCGGTCAGCGGGTTGGTCGGCGTCTCGGCGAACAGCAGCCGGGTGTTGGGGCGCAGGGCCGCGCGCCATTCGGCGAGCTCGGTCTGCGAAACGAACGTCGTCTCGACCCCGAACTTGCCAAACTCCTTGGCGAACAGATTGATGGTGGTGCCGAACACCGAGCGCGAGCACAGCACATGGTCGCCCGCCTTGAGCAAGCCCATGCACAGCAGCAGGATGGCGCTCATGCCGGTGGCGGTGGCGATGGCGCCTTCGGTGCCTTCCATGGCGGCCAGGCGCGCTTCCAGGCTGCGCACCGTCGGGTTGCTGGTGCGCGAGTAGGTGAAGTCTTCCGAGTCGGCAAAGCGCTGGGCCGAGGTGGCTGCGTCCGGCTGCACATAGGCGCTGGTCAGAAACAGGCCTTCGGAGTTTTCGCAATGCTGGCTGGGCGGCAAGGCCGTGCGCACGGCCAGGGTCTCGGGGCGCAGGCCCTCGGGCAGCGTGGCGCGGGCGATGCGGCGGGCTTCCTCGCTCATGCTCATTGGCCCTCGCCCCCGCTTTGCAGGGCCAGGCGGGTGCGGGCCGGGCCCTCTTCTTCGTCGCCCTGGGCGCGGCGCTGGGCTTCAAGCTTGGCGAAGTCTTCGGCGGTCACATCGCCGGTAATGTAGCGGCCGTCGAAGCAGGACGCTTCAAAGCCTTGCAGATTCGGCTGCAAGGCCGCGACCACGCGCTTCATTGCATCCACATCCTGGTAGATCAGCGCATCGGCGCCGATGAAAGCACGGATTTCTTCGATGCTGCGGTTGTGCGCCACCAGCTCTTCGCTGGTCGGCATGTCGATGCCGTAGACATTGCGGAAGCGCACCGGCGGCGCGGCCGAGGCCAGATAGACCTTACGCGCACCGGCCTCGCGGGCCATCTGCACGATTTCCTTGGAGGTGGTGCCGCGCACGATGGAGTCATCCACCAGCAGAACATTGCGGCCCTTGAACTCCAGGCCGATGGCGTTGAGCTTTTGGCGCACCGACTTCTTGCGCGCGCCCTGCCCCGGCATGATGAAGGTGCGGCCGACGTAGCGGTTCTTCACAAAGCCTTCGCGGTAGGGCTTGCCGATGCGATGGGCCAGTTGCATGGCCGAGGGGCGGCTCGATTCCGGGATCGGGATCACCACATCGATATCGCTGGGCGGCATGGTCGAGATCAGGCGCTGCGCCAGCGTCTCGCCCATGTTCAGGCGGGCCTGGTAGACCGAGATGCCGTCCATCACCGAATCCGGGCGGGCTAGGTAGACGAACTCGAACATGCAGGGGTTCAGCGTCGGATTCTCGGCGCATTGCTGGGTGTGAAGCGTGCCGTTCATGTCGATGAACAGGGCCTCGCCGGGCACCACATCGCGCACCAGTTGGAAGCCGTTGCCTTCCAGCGCCACGCTCTCGCTGGCCACCATGAACTCGCCATCGGCCGCCTGGCCGAAGCACAGCGGGCGGATGCCGAAAGGGTCGCGGAACGCCAGCAAACCATGGCCGGCGATCAGGGCGATCACGGCATAGCTGCCCTTGATGCGCTTGTGCACGGCACGCACGGCCTGGAACACGGCCTCGGGGCTCAGCGGCAGGTCGCGCGCCACCTGCTCCAGCTCATGCGCCAGCACATTGAGCAGCACCTCGGAGTCGCTCTCGGTGTTGATGTGGCGGCGGTCGATGTCGAACAGCTCGGTCTTCAGGCCCTGCGCATTGGTCAGGTTGCCGTTGTGAACCAGCACCAAACCAAACGGCGCGTTGACGTAGAAGGGCTGGGCCTCTTCCTCGTTGTAGGCATTGCCGGCAGTCGGGTAGCGCACCTGGCCCAGGCCGATGCTGCCGGGCAGCGCACGCATATTGCGGGTGCGGAAGACGTCGCGCACCATGCCGCGCGCCTTGTGCATGAAGCACTTGTTGCCCTGCATCGTGACGATGCCCGCCGCATCCTGACCGCGGTGCTGCAGCAGCAGCAAGGCGTCATAAATCAGCTGATTGACAGGGGAACGGGAGATGACGCCAACGATGCCGCACATGGCTTTTCCTTCTCTGGATGAGACTTTTCTACGCAATACCCAGCGGCGCCGCGAGGCACCGCTCCAACTCACACCGGCCCGAGCTTGTGGCTCAGGCCGGCAATCGATTCACCACCGCCTCCGGCAGCAGCGGCCGCAAGGCGCCCAGCACCTGATGCAGCTGCGGCGCCAGCCGCGATTCCTGCCAGGCCGGCCACTGCGCCGCCGGCGTCATCTGCACCAGCACCACCAGCAACAAGGCCAGCAACAGCCCCCGCAGCGCGCCGAATCCGGCGCCCGCCAGGCGGTCCAACACACTCAACGGCGAGGCATGGATCAAGGCCCGCAGCAGTTTCGCACCCAGGCCCCAGAGCAACAAGACCAGGGCAAAGCTCAGCACCAGACCCAAGCCCGCGCTCAAGCTCGGCCCCAGACGCTGCTGGGGCAACCATGCCTGCAGCCAGGGCGACACATGCGGCGCGGCCAGGTAGGCCACCAGCCAGCCGGCCAGAGACAGCAACTCGAACACCAAACCCCGCCACAGGCCAACCAGCACGGACAGCAGCAAAAGGCTCAGCAGGGTCAGGTCCACCCAGCTCATGGTGCACCGTGCTCCCGCGCAAGCCGCGCATGCCCCAGCAAGGCGACCTTGTGCAGCATCAAAGTGTCAGCACCGCGGCCGACAAACCGGCGGACTTGAGCTTGGCGGCGGCCTTGTCGGCCTCCTCGCGGCTGGCATACGGGCCCAGGCGCACACGGATGCGCTTGCCTGCGGCCGTGTCCACAGCCTGGGTGTAGGTCTTGAGGCCCAGACGCTCGACCTTCATGCGAACCTCCTGCGCCGATTTGCTGTCGGCGTAGGCGCCGATCTGCAAGATGTGGCGTGCGCCGGTCGCGGCCTCGCCGGGCTTGCTGGCCGATGCAGCGGCTATGCTGCCGCCGCTGCGGCCTTCGAGCAAGGCCTGCACGCGGGCGGCCTCGGGGCTGTGGTTGCTGCTGTTGGCGGCGGCATTGCGTTTTTCGGTGGCCTTGTCGGCAGGCTTCTCTGTGCTCGGCTTGCTGCTGGTCTTGTCGGTATGCTTGTCAGCCAGCTTCTCGGCGGGTTTGTCGACCAGTCGCTCGATCGGCTTGACCGGAGGCTTCTCGGCCACTTTTTCTGCCGCCTTCTCGATCGCCTTTTCAGCCACCTTGGCCGGAACGGGAACCGGCAGCGGGGTCGGCGCCGCGTTGGAAGCCGCCTTGCCCTCGCTGGCACGGCTGCTGCCTGCGGCGGTGTTGGCCGAAGACTTGGCCACCTCGAATTCGTCCTCGGAGGCCAGTGTCGGCAGGCTTTGCTGAGGCTGCTGCGCCTGAGCCGGCCGGGCCTGCGGAATCGCCAGAGGCGCCGCGCCGTCCTTGCTGGGGATCTGGATCGGCAGGTCCACCGGGATGGGCCGCGGCTGGGTCTCAAACACCAGCGGGAAGCCGATCACACCCACACCCACCAGCACCGCGGCACCGATCAAGCGATGGCGTGCGCGCAGGCGCAGCTGCTGCACCGCATCGGCCGAATCCGACACCCGCTTGGCAGCCGGTGCGGCCTTGTCGCGCTTGAAAAAGGACAGCAAACCCATGGCAAGAAATCCGGCCTGCGCCGAGGTGAAGGAGGACAGCGTTGACGATGGAAAGCGAAGCACCGGAGCGGGTGAGGCGTCCGGCCTCGGCGCTTCAGCGCCGCACCGAACACCCCGCCCGGCCGCCCGGCGAATCTGGCGACCCAGCCCGATCAGGCGGTGGGGAATTGCGGTGGCGGCACCGCTTCTGACGGCGGTTTGTGGGACTGCAAACGGGGGGCACCGTTCTTGAGTACGCCACCCACTGTGTAGAAGGAACCGAAGACCAGAATTCTATCAGCGGGGTCTGCCTCGGCCGCCGCTGCCGCCAGGGCGTCGAGCGGCTGCGCATGGGTGTGCAGCCGCACCTGCGGCGGCGCCTTCAGGCGCCCTTCGGCCTGCAGGACGGCGAACTGGGCCTGCAAATCGGCGGCGCTGGCGGCGCGGGGCAGCTCCAGATTGCAGAAATGCCAGACGTCAACCAGCGGGGCCATCCGTTGAAAGATGCTGGCCAGGTCTTTGTCGGCCATGGCGCCGAAGACCGCATGCGTGCGCGGGTAGAAGCCCATCTGGTCCAGGTTCTGGGCCAGGGCCGCCACGGCATGAGGGTTGTGCGCCACGTCCAGCACCAGGGCCGGCTGGCCGGCCACGACCTGGAAGCGCCCGGGCAACTCCACCAAGGCAAGGCCGGTGCGCACCGCCTGCGCGCTGATCGGCAGGCGCTCGTACAAGGCCTCGAACACCGCCAGCACACCGGCCGCATTGAGCAGCTGATTGACGCCGCGCAGCGCCGGATAGGCCAGGCCGCTGAAGCGGCGCTCGCGGCCTGACCATTGCCACTGCTGGCGATCGCCGCTGTAGCTGAAATCAACGCCCAGCTGGCGCAGATCGGCGCCGATCTCGGCGGCGCGTGCCGCCAGGCTGTCCGGCGGCATGGGGTCGCTGACGATCACCGTGCGGCCGGCGCGCATGATGCCGGCCTTCTCGCGACCCACCGACTCACGGTCCGGCCCCAGGTACTCGGTGTGATCCAGGTCGATGCTGGTGATGACGGCGCAGTCGCCGTCGATGCAGTTGACGGCATCCAGGCGCCCGCCCAGCCCCACCTCGAGAATCACCAGATCCAGCGGCTCGGCCGCCAGACGGCGCATGATGGCCAGGGTGGTGAACTCGAAGTAGCTCAGGGTCATCTCGCCGCGCGCCGCCTCCACCGCCGCGAAATGCGGCAGCAGGCTCTCGGCCTCTACCGGCGCCCCGCCCACCCGGCAGCGCTCCTGGAAATGAACCAGATGGGGCTTGATGTAGAGGCCCACGCGGTAGCCCGCCTGCAGGGCGATGGACTCGAGCATGGCGCAGGTCGAACCCTTGCCATTGGTGCCAGCCACCACCACCACGGGCGGCTCGAAGTTCAAGCCGAGGCGCTCGCGCAAGGTGGTGACCCGTTCCAGGGTCATGTCGATGGTCTTGGGATGCAGGCGTTCGCAATGGGCCAGCCAGTCGTCCAGAGTGACAGGCACGGGCGTGAGGTTCTGAGAGGTCATGGCGAGGAAAAAGCTTCCAGCAAAGAAAGACGGCCAGACCTTGTGGGCCTGGCCGTGTGGGGTGAGGAGCGAGGGCTCAGACAGAGGCTGCCAAGGCAGCTCAGGCCACGGCGTCCGAGCTCTGGCGTTGCAGCATGGCCAGCGAGCGGGCGATGGTCTCGCGCAGTTCGCGGCGGTCCACGATCATGTCCACGGCGCCCTTTTCCATCAGGAACTCGGCGCGCTGGAAGCCGGCCGGCAGCTTCTCGCGCACGGTGTTCTCGATCACGCGCGGGCCGGCAAAGCCGATCAGCGCCTTCGGCTCGGCGATCACCACATCACCGACAAAGGCAAAGGAGGCCGACACGCCGCCCATGGTCGGGTCGGTCAGCACGCTGATGTAAGGCAGCTTGGCTTTGGCCAATCGGGTCAGGGCCGCATTGGTCTTGGCCATCTGCATCAGGCTCAGAAGGCCTTCTTGCATGCGGGCGCCGCCGGTGGCGGTGTAGCAGATGAACGGCGTCTTTTGCTCGATGGCGGTTTCCACGCCACGCACAAAGCGCTCACCGACCACCGAACCCATCGAGCCGCCCATGAAATTGAACTCGAAGCAGGCCACCACCACCGGCAGCGTCATCACGGCGCCGCCCATGACGATCAGCGCGTCGGTTTCGCCGGTGTGCTCCAGCGCCTCCTTCAGGCGATCGGGGTACTTCTTGCTGTCCTTGAACTTCAGCGCGTCCACCGGCAGCACTTCCTGGCCGATCTCGTAGCGGCCTTCGCCGTCGAGGAAGGCGTCCAGGCGAGCCCGGGCACCGATGCGGTGGTGGTGGCTGCACTTGGGGCAGACGTTGACGTTCTTTTCCAGATCGGTCTTGTAGAGCACCGTCTCGCAGGACGGGCACTTGATCCACAAACCTTCCGGCACCATGCGGCGCTCGGTCGGGTCGGTTTGCTGCATCTTGGGCGGCAACAGTTTCTCAAGCCAACTCACAAGCAGACTCCTTTGTTCTGGTTCTCAGGTCAGGCTACGCGTCGAGCGCAGCGCGGATCTCGCGGATGAACTGGGCACCCGTCAAAGCGACATTATCGCGTGTCTGCGTCTCCAGCAGCTCGGCCAGGCGAGAACCGATCACCACCGCGTCCGAAACATCGGCCACGGCCCGGGCGGTGGCCGCATCGCGGATGCCGAAACCCACGCCCACCGGCACGCTGACATGCTGGCGGATGCGCGGGATCATTTCGGCCACAGCCGCGGTGTTCAGGTGGCCCGCGCCGGTCACGCCCTTGAGGGAGACGTAGTAGACATAACCGCTGGCGATCTTGCCGATGCGGGCCATGCGCGCCTCGGTCGAGGTGGGCGCCAACAAGAAGATCGGGTCCAGGCCGCGCGCCTGCAGCAGGGCGGCAAAGGTTTCGCATTCCTCGGGCGGATAGTCCACCACCAGCACGCCGTCGACACCGGCCGCCGCCGCATCGTCGACGAAACGGGCTATGCCGTAGCGTTCGATCGGATTGGCGTAGCCCATCAGCACCACCGGCGTGACATCGTCGGCCTGACGGAACTCGCGCACATCGGCCAACACACGGGCCAAGCCGATGCCTTTTTGCAAGGCCCGCTCGGCCGCGCGCTGGATCACCGGGCCGTCGGCCATGGGGTCAGAAAACGGCACGCCGAGCTCGATCACATCGGCGCCGGCCTCGGCCATGGCGCGCATCAGCGGCACCGTGGTTTCGGGGTAAGGATCACCGGTGTGGACGAAGGGGATCAAGGCCTTGCGGCCTTGTTCGGCCAAACGGGCGAAAGTGGCTTGGATGCGGCTCATCACAGGCCTCCTTTCGAGCTCAGCACATGGACCGGCTGCTCGCCGCCCTTGACCGACTGTCCCTTGCAAGACGGCCGGCAGTAGAACTCGGCCTTGGACAGATCGGCCACGGTGCCGATGTCCTTGTCGCCACGGCCGGACAGATTGACCAGCAGGTGCTGATCGGGCCGCATCGTCGGCGCCAGTTTCATGGCATGGGCCACCGCATGGCTGGACTCCAGCGCCGGAATGATGCCCTCGGTGCGGCACAGGTGGTGGAAGGCGGCCAGCGCTTCCGCATCGGTCACGCCCACATACTCGGCGCGGCCGATGTCCTTGAGGTAGGCATGCTCGGGGCCGACGCCGGGGTAGTCCAAGCCGGCCGAGATCGAGTGGGTCTCGATGATCTGACCGTTGTCGTCTTGCAGCAGGTAGGTGCGGTTGCCATGCAGCACACCCGGGCTGCCGGCGCTCAGTGTGGCCGCATGCTTGCCGCTGTCCATGCCCTCCCCGGCTGCCTCCACGCCGATCAGGCGCGTGCCGGCATGCGGGATGTAAGGGTAGAAGATGCCCATGGCATTGCTGCCGCCGCCCACACAGGCGATCACGGCATCGGGCTGGCGGCCGATCATCTCGGGCATCTGGGTCAGGCACTCGTCACCGATCACGCGCTGGAAATCGCGCACCAGCATCGGGTAAGGATGCGGGCCGGCCACCGTGCCGATGATGTAGAAGGTCGACTCAACGTTGGTGACCCAGTCGCGCATGGCCTCGTTGAGCGCGTCTTTCAGCGTCTTGGAGCCCGACTCCACCGGCACCACGCGGGCGCCCAGCAAATGCATGCGGTAAACATTGGGGCTCTGGCGCTTGACGTCCTCGCTGCCCATGTACACCACGCATTCCATGCCGTAACGGGCGCAGATGGTGGCCGTGGCCACGCCGTGCTGGCCTGCGCCGGTCTCAGCAATGATGCGCTTCTTGCCCATGCGCTTGGCGAGCAGGGCTTGACCGATGGTGTTGTTGATTTTGTGCGCGCCGGTGTGGTTCAAGTCCTCGCGCTTGAGGTAGACCTGGGCACCACCGAGCTCGCGGCTCAGGCGATCGGCGTGATAAATCGGGCTCGGGCGGCCGACAAAATGTGCCAGCTCACGCTTGAACTCCTTGATGAATTCCGGGTCCTTGCTGAAATGAGCGTAGGCCTCTTTCAACTCGTCGAGTGCGTGAACCAGGGTCTCGGCAACAAAGCTGCCGCCGTAGGTTTGGCCATGGATGGGGCCGAAATGCCCCTGGGCATCGGGCTGTGCGTAGTCTTGCATGGTGGGAATCGTGCTTCTCTTCAGACGCAGTTCTGGCGAGCCGCTTGGGCATCGATCTGCTGATCGATTTGGGCATCGGCCTCGCGCACGGCGGCGCAGAACCGCTGGATCAGGGCAGCGTCCTTCAGGCCCTTGGCCTGTTCGACGCCGGAGCTCACATCAACGGCCGTGGGCCGGACCTGAAGCACGCCAGTCAGCACATTTCCGGCATGCAACCCACCAGACAAAACGACTGGAGAGAGCACGTTTTTTGGAATGAGTGACCAATCGAAAACCTTTCCACCACCGCCATAGCCTTCGACGTGGGCGTCGAGCAGGATGGCTTGTGCTGTTGAAAACTGTTGGGCGTAGTCTAGCAAATCGAAGCCCGGCTCCATGCGCGCAGCGCGCAGATAGGGGCGACCGTAACGCTCACAATCCGCCGCGCTTTCATCGCCGTGGAACTGCAGCAGCATGTTCGGCAGCGCCGCCAGCGCCGCCTGCACCTCAGCCTCGCTGGCGTTGACGAACAAGCCCACCGGCGTGACGAACGGTGGCAGCAGGCGCGCCAACTCGGCCGCCCGCGCCGGGCTGACAAAGCGGGCGCTCTTGGCGTAGAACACGAAGCCGATGGCATCGGCTCCAGCCGACACTGCAGCCAGCACATCGGCCTCGCGGGTCAGGCCACAGATCTTGATTCGGGTACGGCTCATGCGCAGGCGCCTCAGCGGAAACAGGAACGTAGAAAACTGAGTCAGATGGTGCTCAGGGTAGCCAATCCATGGCCGCGGTGCGGGTCGGGATGGCCAACTCCGCGTCGTAGTACGGGCCATTGAAGTAGAGCCCGTCCGGCGAGAAGGTCGGCGCGGCGCGGCTGCGATCACGTGCCGCCAGCACCTCGGCCATCCAGCGCAGGTCGCGGTGCCCAGCGCCCACGGCCACCAGGCAGCCCATGATGTTGCGCACCATGTGATGCAAAAAGGCCGAGGCATCGAAGTCAAAGCGCCAGTAGGCGCCGCGGCGCGAGATCTCGATCGCGCGCACCGTCTTCACCGGCGACAGCGCCTGGCAGTCCGAGGAGCGGAAGCTGCTGAAATCATGTTCGCCGATCAGCAAGGCCGCGGCGGCCTGCATGGCCTCCAGATTCAGCGGACGGAACACCCAACCGACCGAGCCGGCCTCCACCGCCGGCCGCACCGGCGACTCCAGCAGCACAAAGGTGTAGCGCCGGCCGCGCGCGAGAAAGCGGGCATGAAAGTCGGCCGGCGGGAACACGCACCACTGCACCGCCACATCGGCCGGCAGGTAGCGATTGGTCCCACGAACCCAGGAGGCCGCCTCGCGCCGCACGGCCGTGTCGAAATGCACCACCTGGTTGAGCCCATGCACGCCGGTGTCGGTGCGGCCGGCACAGATGGTGCGCACTTCGGCAGCAGCAAACTCGCTGAGCGCCCGTTCCAGCACGTCCTGCACCGTGCGGCGGTCTTTCTGGCTTTGCCAGCCGTGGTAGCCCTGGCCGCGATAACACACGCCCAGCGCCACGCGCTGCAGCGCTGTTGCGGCAGCTGCGCCCTCTTCCACCGACCCCAGCTGCACCGCCTGGTCTTGCCCCGCCTCGTCTTGCCCCGACATCAATCGCTCACTCCACAAAGAAAAAGGCGCTCGGCCAAGCCGAGCGCCTCACAGGATGCCACAAGGGCCGGTCAGCGCAGCTCGTTGAGCATGGCTTGCGCCTTGTCGCGCAGAGTGCCGCTGGTCTTGGAGATCAGCTCGGTCAGCACCTCGCGCGCACCTTCCGTGTCACCGATCTGGCGGAACTCGTCGGCCAGTTCCAGCTGACGCAGCAGCGGGTCGCCATCGTCCAGGCCCAGGTCGGCGATGTCCGGCACCACCGGCGGCGCAGCCGGCTCGGGCACCTGGTTCATCAACGCATCGAACTCAGCGGCCAGATCGGCACCCGAGGTCGACTCAGGCGCGGGAATCGGTGCGGCCGGAGCCGCGGGCGTGGCCGGCAGGTCCAGGTCGATGGACGAGAGGTCGAAGTCCAGGGCGCCGTTGCCGCTGTCCGGCGCCACGGTGGCCGGGCGCTCGTCGCTCAGGTCGTCCAGATCGAACTCCAGATCGGCGCCGCCCGCTTGCGTCGGCGTGGCCGGCGGCGAGAGGTCGAAGTCCATGGCCATGGGCGCCTGATCCACGGTGGTAGGCAAGGCTTGCGTGGCTTCCATCGAGATCGGCGACGGCGCAGGCGCTGGCGAATCCAGATCCAGATCGAGGTCCAGATCGAACACGCTGGTCGGGCCGGTGTCGGGCGCGTTGCGGCCCAGCGGCTCGGTGGCCAGATGACCGCCAGCATTCACCGTGTGTGGCAGGGTGCTGGCGTCCATGGGCTCGGGATGCACTTCGCGGCCGCTGGCCGGCAGGCTCGGTGCGCCACCGGGCTGGTAGAGCGGGTTCTCGGGATCGATCTGACGGCCCAGCTCCTGAGCTTTGGCCCAGTCGTCGCCACGACCCTGGGTTTCGGCGTACAGCTGGATGGCCAGTTGCTCGAAGCCCTTGATGTCGCGGCGCTTGGCGTAAACCTCGAGCAGCTTGAGGCGGATGGCCATACGCTCGGGATTGGCTCGCAGGGCTTCCTTGAGGATTTCCTCGGCCTGCAGATCGCGGCCGTAAGCCAGGTAGACGTCGGCTTCGGCCACGGGGTCGACATCACCGATAGCGTCCAGCTGGCTCAGCGAGTAATTCATCGACGAGGCACCGTTGGCCGCATCGCGCGTGTCCACGCGCTGGCCGCCGGTGGCGCCGAAGAAGGAATCGGGCTGCAGACGGCTTTCCTGGAAGCCCGTGTCGGACTTGGCCTGGGCCTTGCGATTGCGGAAGCGGTAGAAACCGAAACCACCGGCCGCGGCCACCAGCAGGGCCGACAGCGGCAGCAGCGGGTTGTCCAGCAAATGGTCGAGCAGGCTGGGCTCGGCCACCTCGGCGGCCGGAGCCGGCGGCATGGCCGCGCTGGCAGGCTTGGAAGCCGCCGGCGCCGCCGTGCTAGGCAGCGGTTTGGAGGCCACCGGCGAAGGTGCCGATGCCACCGGAGCCGGGGCTGGAGCGGGCGGCGTCACCACCGGAGCTGGCACGGGCGCAGCCACCACCGGCGCTGGGGCCGGAGCGGGTGCAGCGACCGGCGCAGGTGCAGGTGCAGGTGCAGGTGTGGCAGCGGGCTTGGCCGCACTGGAGAGCTTCTTCAGCTCTTCCACATTGCGGGTCAACTCGGCCACGCGGGCGGCGGAATCTTTCTTCTCGGTGTCCTTGGACACGGCCGCGGTCTTGCCGTCGGCGGCCTTGCTCAGGGTCAGCTTGTCCGGCGTGGGTGCGGCAGCTTGCTTGCGATCGTCCACGGCGGCCTGCACGCGGCCCTTGGCCTGGCGATCGCTCTCGTCTTGCTTGATCGTCGGCGCGGCGCCGCTGAGGCGCTGGCGGTAGGCATTGAAATCGGCGCTCTGGGCGCGGATCACCTGGCGGGCCTCGGCCGTGCTGACCGAACCCAGGCTCTCGGCCGAAGGCACTTGCAGCACGCTGCCGGCCTTCAGGCGGTTCATATTGCCGTTGATGAAGGCGTCTTCGTTGTTGCGGTAGAGACCCACCAGCATCTGGTCCAGCGAGATGCCAGCGGGCTGGGTCTTGCCTGCAATGCGCGACAGGCTGTCGCCGGGCTTGACCACATACTCGGACGCGGCCGGTGCGGCTGCAGCGCGTGGCGCCGGCGCAGGCACGGGGGCCGGAGCCGGGCGAGGCGCCGGTGCTTCAGCGCGCGGCCGGGTCGCTTCGGCCACCGCCGGTGCTGGCACGGGCGGGCGCGGGCGGCTGGCAGCGGCTGGCAGGGGCGTGGCCTCCGAAGCCGGCGAAGAAATCACCGGCGCTGCAGCCACGGCGGGCGCGGCGCTGCTGGGCTTGGGATTGGCCGGCGGATCGAACAGCAAGGTGTATTCGCGCACCAAGCGGCCGCTGGCCCAGGTCAGCTCCAGAATCACATCGACAAACGGCTCCTGCACGGCGCGATCACTGCTGACGCGCAGCACATTGCGGCCGTCACGGCGCACCACCTGCACCTGCGTGCCAGTGAGCACGGCGTTGTACTCGACGCCGGTGGCGCGGTAGGACTCGGGCGGCGCCACGCGCACTTTGAGGGTGCCGGCCTCTTCGGCACTGATGCTGGTGATGTCAATTTCGGCCTTGAGCGTCTCGCCCAGCGCCGATTGCACGGTCAGCTTGCCCAGACCCAGGCCCCACGCTCCGCTGCTCGCGGCGGCCAACATGGCGGCGGCCACATGAGTCAGAGAAAAACGGCCCCATGTGCGGCCCAGTGCGCTACCCACGGCGCTTTTATGTAGTTTCAAGGCATCCCCCAAAGCAACAAGGCGGGCACCAAGGGGTGTCCGCCTGTTTCGACGATCACGATTCTCCGCACAACAGCACTCACGATGCCATCCTCTCGCGCCAAGTCCGCGCCAGGTCCACGGACCGGAAAACTCAATAGCGGCGAGCATATACGCTCACAAGCTCAGGCAATGCCTGAAAAGCACTTTTGCCCCCGCTGAGTTTCGCCCGTCCGCCCCAGCTTGTCGCTTGGGGGCAACGTGAATGCGGGATATCACTGAGCGGGCGCCTTGCGCACCCCACTCGGCGAAGCCCCTCGCCTCAGCGGTCCAGCAGGATGCGCAGCATGCGGCGCAGCGGTTCGGCCGCGCCCCAGAGCAGCTGGTCACCGATGGTGAAAGCGCCCAGATACTCCGCACCCATGGCCAGCTTGCGCAGGCGGCCGACGGGAATCGTCATGGTGCCGGTCACGGCCACCGGGGTCAGGTCCTTGATCGTGGCTTCACGCGTGTTGGGCACCAGCTTCACCCACTCGTTGTCGGCGGCAATCATGGCTTCGATGTCGGCCAGGGGCACGTCCTTCTTCAGCTTGAAAGTCAGGGCCTGGCTGTGGCAGCGCATGGCGCCCACGCGCACGCAGAAGCCGTCCACCGGAATGGCGCTGGAACCGAAACCCTCGCCGATGCCGAGGATCTTGTTGGTCTCGGCCATGCCCTTCCACTCTTCCTTGGATTGGCCCCAGCCGGGCTCGTCCCGGCTCTTGCCGATTCCCAGATCCTTGTCGATCCAGGGGATCAGCGAGCCGCCCAGGGGCACGCCGAAACTGGCGGTCTCGGCAGCGCTCAAGGAACGCTGGGTGGCAATGACCTGGCGGTCGATCTCGAGGATGGCGCTCTTGGGGTCATCCAGCAAGGCACGCACGGACGCGTTCAAGGTGCCGTACTGCGTCAGCAGTTCGCGCATATGCTGGGCACCGCCGCCGCTGGCAGCTTGGTAGGTCTGGGTGCTCATCCACTCGACCAGACCGGCCTTGTAGAGCGCGCCCACACCCATCAGCATGCAGGACACGGTGCAGTTGCCGCCGACCCAGTTCTTGCCGCCCTTGGCCAAGGCGTCCTTGATGACCGGCAGATTGACCGGGTCCAGGATGATGACCGCGTCAGATTCCATGCGCAGCGTCGAGGCCGCATCGATCCAGTGACCGGTCCAGCCGGCGGCGCGCAGCTTGGGGAAAACTTCACTGGTGTAGTCGCCGCCCTGGGCGGTGATGATGATCTCGCAGCGCTTGAGCTGCTCGATGTCAAACGCGTTCTGGAGCTTGGTTTCGTTCTTGGCCTGGGCCGGGGCGGCGCCGCCGGCGTTCGAGGTGCTGAAGAACAGCGGCTCGATCAGGTCAAAGTCTTTTTCTGCGCTCATCCGGTCCATCAGGACCGAACCCACCATGCCGCGCCAGCCTACCAATCCAACAAGTGTCGTCATCGCTGTTACCTCTATCGCCCTAAAAAAGAAAAAAGCCTCTGGACTTCTTCTCCCCCGGCTCGTGTCGCCGGGGGTGTAGGGGCGAGACGAACCGGAGCTGAACTAGCCCTTCATGGTTTTGGTCGTGGTAATCGCTGCAACTACAGCGTCACCCATCTCGCGCGTGCCCACCTTCTGGGTGCCCTCGCTCCAAATGTCTGCGGTACGCAGACCTTGGGACAACACCGAGCCCACTGCGGCTTCGATACGAGCAGCAGCTTCGGGTTGGTTGAGGGAGAACTTGAGCATCATGGCAGCGGACAGGATTGTAGCCAGAGGATTGGCGATTCCCTTGCCGGCGATGTCCGGCGCGCTGCCATGGCTGGGCTCGTACAGGCCCTTGTTGTTCTTGTCCAAGGAGGCCGAGGGCAGCATGCCGATGGAGCCGGTCAGCATGGCCGCCTCGTCCGAGAGGATGTCGCCAAACATATTGCCGGTCACGACCACGTCGAAACGCTTGGGCGCCTTGACCAGCTGCATGGCGGCGTTGTCCACGTACATATGGTCGAGCTCGACGTCGGGGTACTGGGCGCCGACTTCGATCATCACGTCTTTCCAGAACTGGAAGGTCTCCAGCACATTGGCCTTGTCCACCGAGGTGACGCGCTTGTTGCGCTTGCGCGCGGCCTGGAAGGCGACATGGGCGATGCGCTCGATCTCCGGGCGCGAATAGCGCATGGTGTCGAAAGCTTCCTCGCTGCCCGGGAAATGCCCGTCCACCGCGGTGCGGCGGCCGCGCGGCTGGCCGAAGTAAATGTCGCCGGTCAGCTCACGGATGATGAGGATGTCCAGGCCAGCCACCAGCTCGGGCTTCAGGCTCGAGGCGTGCGTCAGCTGCTCGTAGCAGATGGCCGGACGGAAGTTGGCGAACAGGCCCAGGTGCTTGCGCAGGCCCAGGATGGCTTGCTCGGGGCGCAGGGGGCGGTCCAGCTTGTCGTACTTCCAGTCACCCACGGCGCCGAACAGGATGGCGTCGGCATCCTTGGCCAGCTGCAGGGTGGAGTCCGGCAAGGGATGGCCGGCCGCCTCGTAAGCGGCGCCGCCCACCGGCGCGGTTTCCATCTCCAGCGGCAGGTCCAGGACCTTGAGCACCTTGACGGCTTCGGCGACGATTTCGGTGCCAATGCCGTCACCGGGGAGGATTGCGATCTTCATATCTGTCCTTGGAAAAATTCGCGTGGCGCTCAGGCCGACAACTGGTGCTTGAGCCAGGGCTTGGCGGCCAGGCGCTCGGCCTCGAAGGCCTTGATCTTGTCGGCATGGCGCAGGGTCAGGCCGATGTCGTCGAAACCGCCCAGCAAGCAGAACTTGCGGAAGGCCTGCACCTCGAAGGGCAGCTCCGTGCCGTCCGGCTTGATCACCACCTGGCGCGGCAGATCGATGCTCAGCTGGTAGCCCGGGAAGGCATGCACTTCGTCGAACAGCCGCGCCACTTGCGACTCGGGCAAGACGATGGGCAGGATGCCGTTCTTGAAGCAGTTGTTGAAGAAGATGTCGGCAAAGCTGGGCGCGATCAGGGCGCGAAAGCCGTACTGCTCCAGCGCCCAGGGCGCATGCTCGCGGCTGGAGCCGCAGCCGAAATTGGCACGCGCCAACAGCACCGAAGCGCCGGCATAGCGCGCCTGGTTGAGCACGAAATCGGGGTTGGGCCGGCGGCTGGCCGGGTCCTGGCCGGGCTCGCCGGCATCCAGATAGCGCCACTCATCGAACAAGTTAGGGCCGAAGCCGCTGCGCTTGATGGACTTGAGGAACTGCTTGGGGATGATGGCGTCGGTGTCGACGTTCTCGCGATCCATGGGGGCGACGAGGCCCTGGTGCAGGGTGAATTTATCCATCAGAGAAACCTTTCTCAAAATTCTTTCGTGCCCCACCCAGCAGGCACCGGCGATCCGGCTTTGCCGGTCGCGCGGTGACGCCCCCTTGAGGGGGCGCGCGAAGCGCTTAGGGGGCGGGTCATGCCAAGTGGCTGACGTCGACGAAATGGCCGCGCATGGCGGCCGCGGCGGCCATGGCCGGGCTGACCAGATGAGTGCGGCCGCCAGCACCTTGGCGCCCTTCGAAATTGCGGTTGCTGGTGGAGGCACAGCGCTCGCCAGGCTCCAGGCGATCGGCATTCATGGCCAGGCACATGGAGCAGCCGGGCTCGCGCCACTCGAATCCTGCGGCCTTGAAGACCTGATCCAGGCCTTCTGCTTCAGCCTGCGCCTTGACCAGGCCCGAACCGGGCACGACCAGGGCCAGCTTCACATTCGAGGCCAGGCGGCCGCCGATGCGGCGCACCACGGCGGCGGCCTCGCGCATGTCCTCGATGCGGCTGTTGGTGCAGGAACCGATGAAGACCTTGTCCACATGGATGTCGGCAATCGCCTTGTTGGGCTCCAGGCTCATGTACTGCAAGGCGCGTTCGATGGCGCCGCGCTTGACTGCGTCCTTTTCCTTGTCCGGGTCTGGCACGCGGGCGTTCACATCGAGCACCATCTCGGGCGAGGTGCCCCAGGTGACTTGCGGGCGGATCTGGCTGGCGTCCAGCTCAACCACCAAGTCGAAATGCGCGCCGGCATCCGAATGCAGGCCGCGCCAGTACTGCACGGCCAGATCCCATTCGACACCGGTCGGCGTGAAGGGCCGGCCCTTGACATAGTTGAGCGTGGTCTCGTCCACGGCGATCAGGCCGGCGCGGGCACCGGCTTCGATGGCCATATTGCAAACCGTCATGCGGCCTTCCATGGTCAGCGCGCGAATGGCCGAGCCGCCGAACTCGATGGTGTAGCCGGTGCCGCCCGCCGTGCCGATCTTGCCGATGATGGCCAGCACGATGTCCTTGGCGCCGACGCCGGGCACGACCTGACCCTCGACGCGGATTAACATGTTCTTGGCCTTCTTGGCCAGCAGGGTCTGCGTGGCCAGCACATGCTCGACCTCGGAGGTGCCGATGCCATGCGCCAGCGCGCCAAAGGCCCCGTGGGTGGACGTGTGGCTGTCGCCGCAGACGACGGTCATGCCGGGCAGCGTTGCGCCCTGCTCCGGGCCGATCACATGGACGATGCCCTGGCGCTTGTCGTTCATCTTGAACTGGGTCACGCCGTGGCGGTCGCAATTCTGGTCCAGGGTGTCGACCTGCAGCTTGGAGATCGGGTCGGAGATGCCGCCGCTGCGGTCGGTGGTGGGCACATTGTGGTCGCTGACCGCCAGATTGGCCGACAAACGCCAGACCTTGCGCGAGGCCAGCTCCAGGCCTTCAAAGGCCTGCGGGCTGGTCACCTCGTGCAGCAGATGGCGGTCGATGTAGAGCACGGCCGTGCCGTCGTCTTCGGTGTGGACGACATGCTCATCCCAGAGCTTGTCGTAGAGCGTGCGAGCAGTCATGACAGTCTTCTTTCCTTCAATTCAATCGATGAGTTCGGTTCGGCTTGAGGGTCCATCAAGCCTTGGGCGCCGGCGGGCAGAGGCTGTCGACAAAGCGCTGCAGCACGGCCGGCAGGCGCTCCTGGCGCAGCACGCCCAGGCAGTACTCGCGCACGGCCCAGTCTTCGTCCAGGGCCAGCAGCTTGACGTCGAACACGCGCGAGAAGCGCTCGGCCGGCCCGCCGGGCAGCACGGCCACGCCCAGGCCGGCCTCAACGAGCTGGGCTATCGCATCAAAGCCGCGCACCTGGATGCGGGCATTGAGCGTGCGGCCGAGGGCCTGGGCCTGCTGGCGCATCATTTCCTGGGCCGAGGCGCCGGCATGCAGGCCAATCAGGTCGTAATCGAGCAAGTCGGCAAAACGCACACTGTCCTGCGCCGCCAGCGCATGGCGCTGGGGCACCAGCACGGCCAGGCGGCCACGGGCGTAGGACCAGGTCTGTAGGCGGCTGTCCAGCAAGGGCGCGGTGAACACGCCGGCATCGGCCCGGCCCTCGGCCACCGCCGCCTGCACCTCGGCGCTGGTCAGGTCTTCAAGGCTGATGCGGATTTGCGGGTGGCCCTGGCTGAAGGCCACCAGATCGGCCGGCAGGCATTCGGCAATCGCACCGCTGTTGGCGGCAATGCGCAGATGGCCCTTGATGCCGCGGGCGAACTCGACCACCTCGCTCTCGAGCGCATGCAAGGAGGCATGGAGGGAGCGGATGTGGCGCACCAGGGCGCGGCAGGCTTCGGTGGGCTCGACGCCACGCGAGCGGCGCTCGAACAGTTGCACGCCCAGGCGCGCCTCCAGATCGGACACCCGCTTGCTGGCCGCGGCCAGGGCCAGATGCTCTTGCTGCGCGCCGCGCGTGATGGAGCGCGTCTGCTCGATGGCCAGCACGAGGTTGAGGGTGGTCAGATCAAGGCGCATGGGTGTGTCCGAGTTCGAAGGTCCGACAAGAGCGGGAAATCAGGGTCCGTGGCGCGAAGAAAAGCAAGTTAGGTATGCGGGAAACAAGCACCGATCGCAGGGCAGACCGGCGGCAATCACCCTCGAGAGACGAAATTTAGCTTTCGCCAACAAGATGCGCACACAGAGTTCATCAATTGCATCTTCGCGCCTCACGAAGTCTAAACCAGCCAGGCACGCTGTGATTCCATGTTTTTTAGCAAGCGCGAAGATGGGGCACAGGATGTGCAGCAGGCCGCTCGGCCACAGAACTCAACCCCAGAGGCATTGGCAAAGGCCCCATCCCAGAAGAACGCCGAAAGTGTCGCGTTCACCCAGATCCGATCGCTGTCACTGTCAGGTCCACGACAGGCCGGCCGCACGCAAGTGAGAAATGAGCCCAGGAATGCACACATTCCTGCGCTTGGGCGGGCGGGGTGCGGCCTAGGATGACTCACTCACCTTCTTGATGAATCGTTCGCGATTGCCTCCCATGCCCCAACTGCACACCTCCCCCCATCGCGCCCACAAGGGCATTTTGTTCAGCCTGCTCGCATGCGGCACCCTGCTAGGCCTGTGCTCGCCAGTCCGAGCCGCCGAGGGCGGCCCCGAGAGCGTGCACATCTGCCACGAGAACGAAGACGCCTTCCCTTGGCTGCTCAAGGACAAACCCGGCTACAGCCAGATCATGATGGCGCAGCTGGAAAAGCAGCTGGGTACGCCGATCAAGCTGGTGCCCATGCCCTGGAAGCAATGCCTGGCTGAAGTCAAAAGCGGCAAGATCGACGGCGCCATGAACGCCAGCTTCAGCGCCGAGCGCGCTGAGTTTGCCCATTACCCGCTCAAGCTCGACGGCGAGGCCGACGCCACCAAGCGCATGTACCGCGCCACCTACGCGCTCTACAAGACCAAGGGCGCCAGCGTCAGCTGGGACGGCAAGGCCTTGTCCGGCAGCGGCACCTTTGGCGCCCAGGCCGGCTTTTCCATCGTCGCGCAGCTGAAACAGCTGGGCGTCAAGGTCGAGGACAACGCGCCCACGGCCGACGAGCTGCTGAACCGCGTGGCCTCGGGCCGCTACCTCGCCGCGGCCCTGCAGACCACCGAGGCCGAGGCCTCGCTGGCCGCCCTGCCAGCGCTGCACAGCAAGATCGAACGAATCAGCCCGCCCCTGGTCGACAAGGCCTACTTCACCATCTTTTCCAAGCCCTTCTTCGCCAAGCATGGCCAGACGGCGCGCGAGGTCTGGCGTCTGCAAGGCAAGCTGCGCGAATCGCCCGAGTTCAAGGGTCAGGTCTCGCACCTGATGAAGTCCGTGGACTGATTCGCAAGCAGGCGCAAGCCTGCAACAGCAACAGCAACAACAACAACGGCGGCCCTCGGGTCGCCGTTCTTTTTTGGTGGGTGCAACTGCTCACGGCCACACGGGCTTCCCGCAGCGGGGAGCGGGCTGTTAACCTAGGCGCACACGGCCGGTCCGGCAGCGCGGGAGCAGACTTGGGCGAGGCACAGCAAGGCAACGCTGGCGCAGGGCAAGCCGCCCTGGCGCAATGGCTGCAGGACGAATCGGGCCTGCGGCTGCGCCTGAGCGGCGATTGGCGCGGCGGCCCCCTGCTGCCGCCGCCCCCCGAACCACAAGACTCGACGGATCCGCCCGGGGCCGCCCGGCTCCTGCTCCTGCATATCGACGGCCAGGCACTCAGCCATTTCGACAGCCGCCTCGCCGCCCAGCTCTGGGCCCTGAGCCGCAGCCGCCAGCAGGCGCTGAACACCGAGGCTCTGCCGCCCGGATTGCGCGGCATGCTGGACCTGGCCGCCCGCCAGAGCGCCGGCGACACGACGAACGGCAAACGCCGCCCTCGCTGGCTCACGCGCATCGGCCTGGACTGGCAGGCCCGCTACCGCCGCACGCGCGACACCCTGGCTTTCACCGGCGAGCTCTTGATCGCCGTCTACCGCGCCCTGCGCGGCAGCACCGCCATGCGCGGCGAAGACCTGGCCCAGCAACTGCACGCCACCGGCCCGGCCAGCCTGCCCATCGTCACCCTGGTCAGCTTTCTGGTCGGGCTCATCATTGCCTATATGGGCGCGGCCCAGCTGCAGCGCCTGGGCGCGCAGGCCTTCATGGCCGATCTGGTGACCATCGGCGTGGTGCGCGAAATCGCGGCCCTGATGACCGGCATCATGCTGGCCGGCCGGGTCGGCGCCGCCTTTGCCGCCCAGTTGGGCAGCATGCAGGCGAACGAGGAGATCGACGCCTTGCGCGCCCTGGGTTTGAACCCGGTCGAGCACCTGGTGCTGCCGCGCGTGCTGGCCATGGCCTTGATGGCGCCCTTGCTGACCACCTTTGCCGCCGTGGTGGGCATGATGGCGGGCTTGCTGGTGGCCGTGGGCATCTTCCATGTCGAGCTGCTGGACTACCTCTACCGCAGCTCCAAGGCCATCACCCTGGCGCATGCGGGCATCGGCCTGCTCAAGGGCACGGTCTACGGCGTGCTGGTCGCCATGGCGGGCTGCCGCCAGGGCCTGCACGCCGGCCGCAGCGCCCAGGCCGTGGGTGAGGCGACCACGGCCGCCGTGGTGCAGGCCATCATCTGGATCGTCATCGCCGCATCGGCCTTGACGATTGCCTTTCAACGTCTGGGCTGGTGATGGACACGCAGCCGCAACAGGCCTTGCCCGTGCCCTCGCCATTGCCCCTGCTCCGCGCCGAGGATCTGACCCTGGCCGTGCCGGGTCGCGTGCTGCAGCAAGGCATCAGCTTCGAGCTGCAGCGCGGCGAGATCCTGGTGCTGATGGGCGGCAGCGGCTGTGGCAAGAGCACCCTGCTGCGCCATCTGATCGGCCTGCAGACGCCGGCCGCGGGCCGCGTACTTTATGGCGAGCAAGACCTGGCCGAGGCCGACGACGACACGCTGGCGCAGCTGCGCCGCCAATTCGGCGTGATGTTCCAGGGCGGGGCGCTGTGGAGCTCGATGACGGTGGGTGAGAACGTGATGCTGCCGCTGACCGAGTTCAGCGAGCTGGACGAAGACGCGGCCGAGCAGATGGCCCGCTTCAAGCTGGCCTTGGTCGGCATGGAAGCCGCCTTTGACGAGCTGCCCAGCGCCCTCAGCGGCGGGATGAAGAAGCGCGCCGCCATCGCCCGCGCCATGGCCCTGGACCCGCCTCTGCTCTTCCTCGATGAGCCCTCGGCCGGCCTGGACCCGCTCAGCGCCGCCAGCCTGGATGAACTGATCCTCAATCTGCGCGATCATCTGGGCACCAGCATCGTGCTGGTGACGCATGAATTGAGCAGCATCTTTGCGGTAGCCGACCGCGCCCTGTTTCTCGATGCCAAGGAGAAAACCATGACCGCGCTCGATGCCCCGCGCCGTTTGCTGGAGACTGGCCCCGAGGCGGTGCGCCTGTTTCTGCGCCGCGGCGAAACGTCCGGCTCCGGAGGCCACGCATGAGAAAGCGCCACGGTCACCCCGCCCTGCTGGGCCTGTTCGTCGTCACCGCCCTGATCCTGCTCTTCATCGCCGTGTTCGTCATCGCTGGCGGCAAGCTGCTGGGCGGCAAGGAACGCGTGGTGATGTACTTCCACGGCTCCATCTACGGCTTGCAGATCGGCGCGCCGGTGGTGTTCCGCGGCGTGCACCTGGGCAATGTCAGCGCCATCGGCGTGGCCTACAACAACGCCAGCAATGCGGTGTCCATCCCGGTGGAAGCCGAACTGGAGCGCGACATGATCGGCAACCTCAGCGGCGAACGCCTGCCGGGCAGCGGCGCCACCTCGCTCAAAGCCCTGGTGGAGCGCGGCCTGCGTGCCCAGCTGGGTCTGCAAAGCCTGCTGACCGGGCAACTCTATGTGGACCTGGACTTCCGACCCGACAAACCCACCGTGGGCAGCACCGTCGAGGCCAGCCGCTATGTGCAGATCCCCACCGTGGCCACGCCCTTTCAGGACCTGCGCAACCAGGTGGACGGCCTGGATATCAAGCGCCTGGTGGGCGACCTCTCGGCCATCGCCAGCACCGGCCGGCGGCTGATCGAGGGGCCCGAGCTGAGCCGCGCCCTCAAGGACATCGAGGCGGTGAGCGCCAGCCTGCGCCGCCTCAGCCAGCAGCTGGACCGCCGCGCCGGCCCGGTGGGCGACGCCGCCTTGAACGCCCTGGCCGCCACCCAGGACGCCATGGAGCGCATGAGCCGCGCGGCCGTGACCGTCAACGAATCGGCCGAGCGGGTGGGCAAGACCTTCAATCCCGAGGGCGCCGTGGTGCAGGACCTGCGCCGGGTCTCCACCGAACTGGCCCGTGCTGCCGCGGCGGTGGCCGATGTGGCACAGGACGAGGCGCCGCTGAACCAGAACCTGCAGCGCGCGCTCAAGGACATCGCCCAAGCCGCCCGCGCCCTGCGCGAGCTGGCCGACACCCTGGACCAGCAACCCGAAGCCGTACTCAAGGGCCGCGCCAAATGAGCAGATTCCTCAATCGAATGAAGGCCGTCCCCGTGCTGATCGGCCTCAGCCTGCTCGCCGCCTGCGGCAGCTCCCCCCAGGTGCAGTACTACCAGCTGCGCGCGGAACCGCCCGGTACATCATCCAGCCCAATCGCCGCCCCGGTCTCGGCCGATTCAGCCGCGTCGGCCTCCGCTGGCATCTGGGCCCTCGGCCCGGTGCAGATTCCCGAGTACCTGGACCGCGACGCCATCGTCCGCCCCAGCGGCCAGGCCATGCTGCGTCTGACCCCGAGCGAGCGCTGGGCCGAGCCCCTGCGCGACGCCATCCCCCGCTTGCTGCAGCAAGACCTGGCCCGCTTGCACGGCAGCGCCCGCATCTGGCGCCTGCCCCTGCCGCCCGGGCTCAGGGCCGAACGACAGCTGCGCGTGGACATCCAAAGGCTGGACGCAGACGCGGACGCAGGCCCACGCCCGCTGCTGGTGCTGCAAGCACGCTGGACCTGGCTGGACCCCAGTGGCCGCCAACCGCCCCAGGTGCGCGTACAGCGCTTCGAAGTGCCGGCGGGAGACGGCGGCACCGATGCACTGGTGGCGGCGCATCGGGCGGCGCTTTGGGCGCTGGCCCAGGCCATCGCGGCAAACTAGGCTGCGCTGGCCCTGCTCAAGCCCCCATCAAAGCCTGACCGCACACCCGCAAGGCTTGACCCCGCACGGCGCCGGATTCCGGCAAGGCCAGGAAGGCGACGGCCTCGGCCACGTCGCGGGGCTGGCCGCCCTGGGACAGGGCGTTGAGGCGGCGGCCGGCTTCGCGGATCAGCCAGGGCATCTGGCGGGTCATGTCGGTTTCGATGAAGCCGGGGGCCACGGCATTGACGGTGGCGCCGCGGGAGGCCAGCACGGTACTGCGAGCAGCGACGTAGCCGATCAGGGCCGATTTGCTGGTGGCGTAGTTGGTCTGGCCGGCATTGCCGGCGATGCCGCTGATGGACGACAGGCAGATCTCTCGCGCGCCGGGCGCCAGCAGATCGGACTGATCGAGCGCCGCATCGATGGCCAGGATGGCCTGCAGATTGACGGCCATGACCTGCTTCCACTCGGCCTCGCTCATCTTGAACAGGCTGCGGTCACGCGTGATGCCGGCGTTGTGCACCAGCACATCGACCGCCAGGCCAGGGTGTTGGCGCAGCCAGTCGCACAGCGCCGCGGGTGCTGCGGCGCTGGTGATGTCCAGCGCCAGGGCGTCACCCTGGATGCGCCGCGCCAGCTCGCGCAAATGCGGCTCGGCCGAGGGCACATCGATGCACAGCACGCGAGCGCCCTCCTCGGCCAGGCGCGCCGCCGTGGCAGCGCCCAATCCCCGCGCGGCACCGGTGACCACGGCCAGGCGCTCGCGCAAGCGGCCTGGCACCGAAGGGAGTTCAGGGCTCGCATAAAGAGCCTGGTCTGCATCCAAACGCAGAATCCGCCCGGACACGTAAGCGCTGCGGGCGCTGCAGAAAAAGCGCACAGGCCCCAGCAAAGCGCTCGCCGCCGCGACCGGCACCTGCAGCGCATTGACGGTGGCGGCATGGCTGCGGCCCAGCTCTTTAGCCAGGCTGCGCACGAAACCGTCGATGCCTTGGGCGGCCGCCGCAGCCTCGGGCGAAAGGCGAGCGGCCTCCAGCGGACAAGGCGCCAGCAGCAAGAGCTTGGCGCAGGGCGCCAGGCGGCGCAGCAGGGGCGCAAAAAAGCTGCGCAGCTGGGCCAGGGACGCGAGCTCACGGCAGCCGGTGGCGTCCAGCACGGCGATGTCGACTCGGGCCGACGCATCGGCGGCCAGATCGGTCTCCGTCAACAGGCGGGCGCCCAGTGCCTGCAGCAAGCTTCGCGCAGCTTCGCCCGCATGCCCGCCCGGCATGGCGGTCAATACCAGCTGTCGACCTCGCAGCTCGTCGCTGCGGTAGGGGCCAGCCTCGCGCCGCAAGGCGCGTGGGCGCGGCAGGCCGAGCGCACGCACGAGCGGGCCCGTCAAGCGGCCAGCGGTCAGGCCGATCAAAGGATCTGAGCTCGAAGCCATGGCGGTCCGTGAAGGGCCCGATCAGCCCAGGGCGGCGATGACCTCGGCTGGCGCCTGCACCAGCTCGATCAACACGCCTTCACCACCGATCGGAAACTCGGCGCTGGACTTGGGGTGGATGAAGCAGATGTCGTAGCCGGCCGCGCCCTTGCGGATGCCGCCCGGTGCGAAACGAACGCCGTTCGCCGTCATCCATTCGACGGCCTTGGGCAGGTCGTCCACCCACAGGCCCACATGGTTGAGCGGCGTGGCGTGCACAGCCGGTTTCTTCTCGGGATCGAGCGGCTGCATCAGATCGACCTCGATCTTGTGCGGGCCCCGGCCGATGGCGCAGATGTCTTCGTCCACGTTCTCGCGCTCGGAGACGAAGTTACCGGTGACCTGCAGGCCCAGCACATCGACCCAGAGCTTGCGCAAGGCCTGCTTGTCGGGGCCGCCGATGGCGATCTGCTGGATGCCGAGGATCTTGTAGGGTTTCATGTTTGGGTCACCTTGATTAGAGTTGCTGAGGTCGGCTTGTTGGGCAAGGGGATGAAAGAAGTGAACGAGTGAACAGGTGAGCGGCGCTGCGCGCCTGGTGAACCATTCACCTGTTCACCCATCAACCTCACTCAAACCTCAGAATCAGCTGATCCACCGACAAGCTCTCGCCCACCTTGGCCAGCACCTCGGCCACCTTGACGTCACGCTCGGCGATCAAGATGTTTTCCATCTTCATGGCCTCGATCACGGCCAGGCGCTCGCCGGCTTGCACGGTCTGGCCCGGATGCGCAGCGATCTGCACCAGCAGGCCCGGCATGGGCGAGAGCAGGAACTTGCTGGTGTCCGGCGGAGCCTTGAAGGGCATCAAGGCCTGCAGCTCGGCGGCACGCGGCGAAAGCACATTGACGAGGATGGCGTAGCCGTTGTGCTGCAAGCGATAAGCCAGCGGCTGCTTGGCCGTGCCGCGCTCGGCCTGGGCCACAAAGGGCTGGCCGTTGACGGTGCCGGTCAGGCGGATGTCGTTCAGGCGCGAGTTGCAGACGATGCGATAGCTCTTGGCCTCGGCGCCTTCACCGACGCGTACCAGGGCCTCGCCCAGGTGCCCCACGAACTCGGAGATGTGCAGGGCGTGGCGGGCCTGCTGGCCGGCCGTGCCCTCGGACACCAGGGCCACGTAGTCGTGCTCGATGCGCACCTCATGGCCCGGCAGCTGGCCGCTGATGCCGGCCTCACGCTCGCGCGCCTTGCGGCGGATGAAGCCGGCCAGGGCGACCAGGAACAGCGGATCGCTGTGCGGCACATCTTCGGCGCGGAAGCCGCCGCCGTAATGCTGGGCGATGAAGCCGGTGTTGAAGTTGCCGGACTTGAAGTCCTCATGCGCCAGCAGGGCCGACTGGAAGGGGATGTTGCTGGAGATGCCGCGGATGACAAAGCCATTCAAGGCTTCGCGCATCTTGGCGATGGCGTCGGCACGGTCGCGGCCGTGGACGATGAGCTTGGCGATCATCGAGTCGTAGAACATCGGGATCTCGCCGCCTTCGTAGACGCCGGTGTCGACCCGAACGCCGCCCCAAGCGGTGTTCGTCACTGCCTCGCCGCCGAATGAACCTTGGGCATAACTCTCACCCTGCAGGGTCAGCGTACCCTGCTCCAGATTGGCCTGCGGCGGCTGGTACTTGACCAGGCGGCCGGTCGAGGGCAGGAAGTTGCGGAACGGGTCTTCGGCATTGATGCGGCACTCGATCGCCCAGCCTTCGCGCTTGATGTCCTCTTGCTTGAGGCTCAGCGGCTCGCCGGCGGCCACACGGATCATCTGCTCGACCAGGTCCAGGCCGGTGATGCACTCGGTCACCGGGTGCTCCACCTGCAGGCGGGTGTTCATCTCCAGGAAGTAAAAGCTCTGGTCCTTGCCGACCACGAACTCCACCGTGCCGGCGCTTTGGTAGTTCACCGCCTTGGCCAAGGCCACGGCCTGCTCACCCATGGCCTTGCGCGTGGCTTCACTGATGAAGGGCGACGGCGCCTCTTCGATCACCTTTTGGTGGCGGCGCTGGATGGAGCATTCCCGTTCCCACAGGTAGAGCGTGTTGCCCTGGCTGTCACCCAGCACCTGGATCTCGATGTGGCGCGGCTCCTCGACAAACTTCTCCATGAAGACGCGGTCGTCGCCAAAGCTGTTGCGCGCCTCATTGCGGCAGCTGCTGAAGCCTTCGAAACATTCCTTGTCGTTGAAGGCCACGCGCAAGCCCTTGCCACCACCGCCGGCGCTGGCCTTGATCATCACCGGGTAGCCAATGCCCTGGGCGATCTTGACCGCCTCTTCAGGCGAGAGGATGGGCTCGTTGTGGCCCGGGATGGTGTTGACTTGGGCGGCGTTTGCCAGCTTCTTGGAGGCGATCTTGTCGCCCATGGCGGCGATGGAGCCATGCTTAGGGCCGATGAAGGCAATGCCCTCTTCCTCGACCCGGCGCGCAAACTCCTCGTTCTCGCTCAGAAAGCCGTAGCCGGGGTGGATGGCCTGGGCGCCGGTCTGCTTGGCTGCCGCGATGATCTTATCGGCCACCAGATAGGACTCGCGGCTGGGCGCCGGGCCCAGCAGCACGGCCTCATCGGCCAGCTCCACATGGCGGGCGTCCTTGTCGGCCTCGGAGTAGACGGCCACGGTCTTGATGCCCATCTTGCGGGCCGTCTTGATCACTCGGCAAGCGATCTCACCCCGGTTCGCGATCAGAATTTTTTCAAACATGATGTCTTGTCCCCATCAGTAAATTGGTTCGGCCGGCTTCAGCGCGGGTTCGAGAAACGCAGGCGCCCAGCCAGGCAGAGATCGGTCCATTCGACGACGCGGCGCTCGATCCAGGCAGCGCCCTGCCCCTTGGCCGCCGCAGCGCCCTGGTAGGCAAAGCTCAGCATGGCCGGCGCGCGCTGCGCGTACTCGCTGCCATCGCTGAGCGCGCCTTCGCGCTGCAGATCGGCCAGGGCCTGGCTGCGTGACAGGCCATCGACGCGATAAAGCAGGATCACCGGCAGGCTCGCCAGATCGTTGCCGCAGGCCTCCACGCGGCTGGCGGCCGATGCACCGTAGCGCTGCAAGGCACAACTGGCGAACAGCTGCTGGGCCGAGGCGCTTTCCGGCGCTGACGCGGCCGAGTCCTCGGCGGGCACTGAAGACGCATAAGCCTGGGCATGGGCAGCCACGCAGTCCGCCGCTGGCACGGCCGCGCGCGCGCACAAGTTGCCGCTCAGCAGCAAGCCCGACATCAGCAGCGCCTTCGCAGCTCTCACAGCGGAATGTTCCCGTGCTTGCGCCAGGGGTTGTCCAGCTTCTTGTCCTTGAGCATGACCAGGGAGCGGCAGATGCGCTTGCGGGTCTCATGCGGCTGGATCACATCGTCGATGAAGCCCCGGGCGCCAGCGACAAAGGGGTTGGCGAAGCGGGCCTTGTATTCGGCTTCCTTGGCGGCCAGCTTCTCCGGGTCGCCCTTGTCCTCGCGGAAGATGATCTCGACCGCCCCCTTGGCGCCCATCACCGCGATTTCGGCGTTAGGCCAGGCGAAGTTGACATCGCCGCGCAGATGCTTGGAGGCCATCACATCGTAGGCGCCGCCGTAGGCCTTGCGGGTGATCACGGTCACCTTCGGCACCGTGCACTCGGCATAGGCATACAGCAGCTTGGCGCCATGCTTGATGATGCCGCCGTACTCCTGGCTGGTGCCTGGCATGAAGCCAGGCACATCGACGAAGGTGATCACCGGGATGTTGAAGGCATCGCAGAAGCGCACAAAGCGCGCGGCCTTGATGGAGCTCTTGATGTCCAGGCAGCCGGCCAGCACGAGCGGCTGGTTGGCGACGATGCCCACCGTCTGGCCTTCCATGCGTGCAAAGCCGGTCAGGATGTTCTTGGCGTAGTCGGGCTGCAGCTCGAAGAAGTCGCCATCGTCGACCGTCTTCTGGATCAGCTCCTTCATGTCATAGGGCTTGTTCGGGTTGTCCGGGACCAGGGTGTCGAGCGAATGGTCGAGGCGGTTGCCGGGGTCGCCGCTGGGCCGGGTCGGCGCCTTCTCGCGGTTGTTCAGCGGCAGGTAGTTGAAGAAGCGGCGCAGCATCAGGATGGCTTCGACATCGTTTTCGAAGCTGAGGTCGGCCACACCGCTCTTGCTGGTGTGGGTGCCGGCGCCGCCGAGCTCTTCGGCCGTCACCTCTTCGTGCGTCACGGTCTTCACCACCTCAGGCCCGGTCACGAACATATAGCTCGAGTCCTTGACCATGAAGATGAAATCGGTCATGGCCGGCGAGTAGACCGCGCCGCCGGCGCAAGGACCCATGATCATGCTGATCTGCGGGATCACGCCCGAAGCCAGCACATTCTTCTGGAACACATCGGCATAGCCGCCCAGGGAGGCCACGCCTTCCTGGATGCGCGCGCCGCCCGAGTCGTTGAGGCCGATCACCGGCGCGCCGACCTTCATGGCCTGGTCCATGACCTTGCAGATCTTCTCGGCATGGGCCTCGGACAAAGCGCCGCCGAAGACGGTGAAGTCCTGGCTGAAGCTGAAGGCCAGGCGGCCGTTGATCATGCCGTAGCCGGTAACCACGCCGTCGCCGGGGATCTTGTTCTCGGCCATGCCGAAATCCACGCAGCGGTGCTCGACAAACATGTCCCATTCTTCGAAGGTGCCTTCGTCGAACAGCAGCTCCAGGCGTTCGCGCGCCGTCAGCTTGCCTTTTTTATGCTGGGCAGCGATGCGCTTTTCGCCGCCGCCCAGACGGGCCTGGGCACGTTTTTCTTCCAGTCTTTGTTGGATGTCATGCATGGGAAGTCCTTTCGTCGGGCCGTCCCAAGGAAGGACGCGCCCCCTCGGGGGGCAGCCCTGTCAATGGGCGTGGGGGTTTCATTTCTGGTCTCCAGAAAATCGATTCAAAAGCTGCCGTGCCGCGGTGGACGGGGCCAGGCGACCCTGCAGCACGTCTTCGGTGATTTCGGCAAGGCAGTCCCGCACGGCAGGCGCCTCAGCAAACTGCTGGCGCAAGCCGGCATGGATGCGCTCCCACATCCAACTCTGCGCCTGTTGCTGACGTTTGGCCAGCCAGTGGCCTTGGGTCTGCTGCAATTCGCGGTAAGCCGTCACCTGGGCCCAGAAGCGCTCCAGGCCCTCGCCCTGCTCGGGCTTGAGGGCGCTGAGCTGCATCACCTGTGGGTGCCAGGTCTTGCCTGCCGTGGCGTGGTCCGTGTGGCTGTGGCCATGGAAGCCGTAGATCCGCAGGCTGGAGCCGATCTGGGCCTGAGCGCGGGTGGCGGCCGCCCAATCGAGATCGGCCTTGTTGATGACGACCAGATCGGCCAGTTCCATCACGCCCTTCTTGATCGCCTGCAAATCATCGCCGGCATTGGGCAGCTGCAGCAGCACATACATGTCCGTCATGCCGGCCACGGCGGTTTCGCTCTGGCCCACACCGACGGTCTCGACGATGACCACATCAAAACCGGCCGCTTCGCAGACCAGCATAGCCTCACGCGTCTTCTCGGCCACGCCGCCCAGGGTGCCGCTGCTGGGGCTGGGGCGGATGTAGGCACGCTCGTCCATGGACAGGCGTTCCATGCGGGTTTTGTCGCCAAGGATGGAGCCACCCGAGACGCTGCTGCTCGGGTCCACCGCCAGCACGGCGACGCGGTGGCCGCGTGCGATCAGAAACAGGCCCAGCGCCTCGATGAAGGTACTCTTGCCCACGCCGGGCACGCCCGAGATGCCCAGGCGAAAGCTCTGGCCCGTGTGCGGCAGCAACTCGGTCAGCAAGGTGTCGGCCTGGGCGCGGTGATCACGGCGCGTCGACTCCAGCAAGGTGATGGCCTTGGCCATGGCCCGGCGCTGCTGGGGGCCGGGGCCGGCCAGCAAGGCCGGTGCCAGACTCGGGCTGGGCAACACGAGCGTCATGCGCGCCCCGGCCGCTCGCCTTGAACGCCCGACCAGACAGGCGCAATGCCATCCGGCACCTGGGCCAGGCGCACCTCGTCGCCGGCGGCAGGCAGGCGCCAGAGGTAGTCGATGTCGAACTCGCTCTCGCCCACCGCCTTGAAGCCGTGGCGCAGATAGAAGCGGTTGGCATCGCTGAGCTTGAGGGCCGAGAGGCTGAGGTCGCGCCCGGCCCGCCGCGCCTGGTCCTTGGCCCAGCTGAGCACCCAGGAGCCGATGCCTTGGCTTTGTGCCGCGGGCTGCAGATAGAGCTGATCCAGGCGCAAGGCTGGCGCTTCACCCGCGGGCGTTTCGCGCAGCATCAAGAACCCGACCCGCTCGCTGCCGCGACAGATGTGGCGCATGGTCTCGGGCTCGAACAAGGCCTCAAAACGATCGCGGCTGCGCACGAGGTCGAAGCGCCCCAGTCGCTCCAGGCTGGGCCGCAAGGCCTCCATGCGCAGCTGAAACAGCGCATCCAGATCCTCGCCCGCCACCGGTTGCAGCTGATAGGCACTCATGCGCGGCTCCCGGTGCCGCTCACGCCGCAGCGGCCGTCAACGACTGGCGGATCTGTTCCAGCACATCCTTGGCACTGGCCGGGATGGGGGTGCCGGGGCCGTAGATGCCCTTGACGCCGGCCTCATAAAGCATGTCGTAGTCCTGCGCCGGGATCACGCCGCCGACGAAGACGATGATGTCGTCGGCACCTTGTGCCTTCAGCGCCGCGATGATGGCCGGCACCAGGGTCTTGTGACCGGCGGCCAGGGTCGAGATGCCGACCGCGTGCACATCGTTTTCGATCGCCTGGCGGGCGCATTCCTCGGGGGTCTGGAACAAGGGGCCGATGTCCACATCGAAGCCCAGGTCGGCATAGGCCGTGGCCACGACCTTGGCGCCGCGGTCGTGGCCGTCCTGGCCCAGCTTGGCGACCATCACGCGCGGGCGGCGGCCATGTTCATCGGCAAAGGCCTTGATCTCATCCTGCAACTTGGCCCAGCCCTCGGCCGAGTCATAGGCCGCTGCATAGACGCCAGTGACCTTTTGGGTGTCGGCGCGGTGGCGGCCGTACACCGCCTCGAGTGCATCACTGATCTCGCCCACCGTGGCGCGCAGGCGCACAGCCTGGATGCTCAGGTCCAGCAGATTGCCTTGGCCGGACTTGGCGGCTTCGGTCAGGGCATGGAGCGCAGCTTGAACAGCGGCGCTGTCGCGGCTGGCCTTGATGGCCTTGAGCCGCTCAATCTGGCCGTCACGCACGCGGACATTGTCGACATCGAGGATCTCGATCTTGTCTTCCTTGGCCAGCTTGTACTTGTTGACGCCGACGATGACATCGCGGCCCGAGTCGATGGCCGCTTGCTTCTCGGCAGCGCTGGCCTCGATCTTGAGCTTGGCCCAGCCGCTGTCCACCGCACGGGTCATGCCGCCCATGGCCTCAACCTCTTCGATGATGGCCCAGGCCTTGTCGGCCATGTCCTGGGTCAGAGATTCCATCATGTAGCTGCCGGCCCAGGGGTCGATCACGCTGGTGATGTGGGTCTCTTCCTGGATGATGAGCTGGGTGTTGCGGGCAATGCGGGCGCTGAACTCGGTCGGCAGGGCAATCGCCTCGTCCAGCGAATTGGTATGCAGGCTTTGCGTGCCGCCGAAGACCGCGGCCATGGCCTCGATGGTGGTGCGCACCACGTTGTTGTAGGGGTCCTGCTCGGTCAGGCTCCAACCCGAGGTCTGGCTGTGGGTGCGCAGCATCAGGCTCTTGGGGTTCTTGGCCTCGAAGCCCTTCATGATCCGGCACCAGAGCAGGCGCGCCGCCCGCATCTTGGCGATCTCCAGATAGAAGTTCATGCCCACCGCCCAGAAGAAGGACAGGCGCGGCGCGAAGTCATCGACATCCAGGCCCTTGGCCAGGGCGGTCTTCACATACTCCTTGCCGTCGGCCAGGGTGAAGGCCAGCTCCAGCGCCTGGTTGGCGCCGGCTTCCTGCATGTGATACCCCGAGATCGAGATCGAGTTGAACTTGGGCATCTTCTGCGCCGTGTACTCGATGATGTCGCCGATGATCTTCATCGAGGGCTCGGGCGGGTAGATGTAGGTGTTGCGGACCATGAACTCCTTGAGGATGTCGTTCTGGATGGTGCCGCTGAGTTTGTCCTGACTGACGCCCTGCTCCTCCGCCGCCACCACATAACCCGCCAGCACCGGCAGCACGGCGCCGTTCATGGTCATGGAGACGGACACCTTGTCGAGCGGGATCTCGTTGAAGAGGATCTTCATGTCCTCGACCGAGTCGATCGCCACGCCGGCCTTGCCGACATCGCCGGTCACGCGCGGATGGTCGCTGTCGTAGCCGCGGTGGGTGGCCAGATCAAAAGCCACCGACACGCCCTGCCCGCCGGCCGCCAGGGCCTTGCGGTAGAAGGCGTTGCTTTCCTCGGCGGTGGAGAAGCCCGCGTACTGGCGGATGGTCCAGGGCCGCACCGCATACATGGTGGCCTGCGGGCCACGCAGAAAGGGTTCGAAGCCGGGCAAGGTGTCGGCATAGGGCAGGCCCGCCGTGTCGGCCGCGGTGTAGAGCGGCTTGACCGTCAGGCCCTCGGGCGTGTGCCAGTTCAGGGCCGAGACATCGCCCCCGGGGGCGGATTTGGCGGCGGCTTTTTCCCACTGCGCCAGCGTGGCTTGCGGGAATTCGAACGCTTGCTTCTTGGATTCAGACATCTCTTGGCTCCTGCGGACACCCCATCATAGCGCGACCATCATTCATAATTATAAATTCAGAATTGACGCTACACTGACGGCGACGCACCCCCACCATGCCTGCCGAACCTCGCTCGATCAAGCCCAGCCCGGCACTCGGAACGGCCGCTCCGGCGCTCCCGCTTGCCCACGCACTGGCCCACCGCGCCCTCTATCAAGAGGTGGCGGAGCACCTGCGCCAACAGATCTTCAGCCGCCAGCTGGAACCCGGCGCCTGGATCGATGAGCTCAAGCTCTGCGGCGAGCTGGGCATCAGCCGCACGCCCATGCGCGAGGCACTCAAGGTGCTGGCCGTTGAAGGCCTGGTGACCATGAAGCTGCGCCGCGGCGCCTATGTCACCGAGATGAGCGAGCGCGATGTGCGTGAGGCCTACCAGCTGCTGGCCTTGCTCGAGAGCGACGCCGCCGCCCGCGTGGCTGCCCAAGGCAGCGAGGCGGATCTGGCCGAGCTGCAAGCCCTGCATGAGGCGCTGGAGCGCCAGGTGGACGAGCGCGACGCCTTCTTCGCCGCCAACGAGCGCTTTCACCTGCGCCTGCTGGAGATCGAAGCCAACCGCTGGCGCCAGCAGATCGTCACCGACCTGCGCCGCGTGATGAAGCTCAACCGCCACCACTCGCTGTTCAAGCAGGGCCGCTTGCAGGATTCCCTGCGCGAGCACCGCGAGCTGATGCAGGCCCTGCAAGCCCGGCGCGCCGACGAGGCCGCGCGCCTGATGCGGGCGCATTTCGACAACGGCCTGGCGGCCGCAACCGGCGCCTGAGCAGCGGCGGCGTCCAAAGCCTGGAACTGGGGGCCAAGCACCCGGCTCCACCGGGGTTTCGGGGGTGGCGCTGCCGTGCAAACTGCACGGCATCCGGGCTCGCTGCTGCGCGCGCCAGCCCCGCCTTCATCCCATCCCCGCAAGGAGCGCACCGACATGAGCATGAGCCGCGAGCAGCTGGAACAGGCCGCCAAAGCCTGGTGGTACTACACCGTGGAACTGGCCCCGGGCCTGATCGCACCGGGCAGCTACCCCACCGACTTCCCCTACATGCCGCGCATGCTGATGCGCAATGCCCATCTGCACGGCCAGGACTGCCTGGACCTGGGCACCATGGAAGGCGTGATCCCTGTGCTGATGCACCGCAAGGGCGCCAAACGCATCGTCGCGGCCGACGCCGTGCCGCACTGCGCCGACAAGATGGCCTTGCTGCAAAGCGTCTACGGTGCGAGCTGGGATTTCCGCGAAATCGGCCTGATGTACGAGCTCTCGCAGAAGCTGGCTGCCGATGGCATGTTCGATTATGTGAACCTGTCGGGCGTGCTGTACCACGTGTTCTCGCCCATGCACACCCTGGCCAGCGCCCGCCCCCTGGTCAAGAAGAACGGTCTCTTCATGCTCTCCACCAATGTGGTGAACGAGCAGTCCGACCTGATGCACTTCAACACCGCCGGCAAGCTGCAGACCGAGCCCAACACCTTCTGGTACCCCAGCATCCCGCTGCTGGAGTACATGCTGCGCTACTTCAACTTCGCACCGATTGACTGCCTCTACAGCCGCCACCCGTCCAACAGCCCCCTGCATGTGGCGGGCAAGGAATGCGGATTCATTTCCATCGTCTGCCGCGCGGTCGACCCCGGCACCGCCCTGCCCCCGGGCGACAGCTGGGGCCGCCACTCCATGCTGGGCAGCTGGGAATATGTGGGCCTGTCCAAACAGAACCACGACCCGGCCCTGCCGCCCTCCACCATCGGCTATGACCTGCCCGAGTCCCTGCAAGCCATGGTCGCGCAGAAAGGCTCGATCGACCTGCACCTGGCCGTCAACGAACTGGGCCGCCGCGTCGAGCGCGCCAAGCGCGTGGAAGACACCTATCTGCTGAGGCTGATGGACGAGTCCTGACAGGTCAACTGCGATCTGACATCCCCCCCAGCGAGGACAAGTGCTGGCTGGCGCCGGTACAAAGCACACGCAGAGAACCGAGACCCCAATTACTCTCTCAGACATCGACAAGTGCAGTGGCCTGCACGGGAGGTGTCTCATGAGTGTCTACGTGATGGTGTGGTGCAACCACGCCGCTGGGCAACAGGTGCTGACGGCGACCAAACGGTTCCTCGGCACCCGATTCAACAATGTCCCGAGCATCCCACCCGTCTTGCTCAATGGCGCAGGGCAGGTGTGCTTTCCGGGCGGCGCCATTCCAAACGGCATGGCAGCGCTCGCTGCGGCCTACGCCGAGTTCGATGAAGAGACGGGCATCAATTTGCAAGCACCGCTGGCAGTCGCGAACTATCACATCGTGCATGTCCAGCTGGTGAACCACGGGCCGTTTCAAACCTTGTACGTTCAGGTGAACAGCCTGGCCGATCTGAACTTGTTGGCCAACGACATCAACAACAACATCGCCAACAACACGCCTGTCGATGACGAATTGGCCAGTGTGCAGGTGGTGGGCTCGCTGGCTGCGCCCAATACCTTGGGCCCCAGCCCGCTCATTCCCCCCGGCGGCTGGTACCAACCGATGCGCATGCCGGCTTTGGCCGGGGCCTTCCAAGTCCACGACGCCCTGGGCTGGCACCAGGTCGGCGCCGGTTTCGTCCCCCCCCATCTGCGCCAACTGGTCACCCAGACGCTCAACGCACCGCACAACTGGCATCTGCAAAGCCTACATGGCCTACCGGCGGTGGTTCTTGCCGCAGCACAGGCTGCGGCGGCGTTGGCGGCGCTTCCGCTTGCTCCTCCACTTGTCCCCGTACCGCCCGTCGGGCCGGTGCCCGTCGTCGTGGCGCCCGTTGTCGCGCCCGCCATGGGCATGGGGCGTGCTCGCAACATGAGCATGTTTCTGGCAGCGCTGCTGGCACTGGGCTTGGCCTATGCAGTCCACTATTACAGCCAGAGAGTCAACTCTGGGCAATAGCGTAAGCCAATTCAGCCGGCAACCACGGTGGCATCGAGCTCCCCCGCCTCCGGCAAGCGACCCACCACCCGCGCCGGGTTGCCGGCAATGACCGAGAACTCGGGCGCCTGGAAATGCGGCTGAATCACGGCGCCGGCCGCGATCACGCAGCCGCGGCCGATGCGCACGCCTTTGAGGATGGTCACGCGTGAGCCGATGAAGACCTCGTCGCCGATCACCACCTCGGCCGGCTGCGGGTCGGGCTCGCGGCGGTGGGCCAGGCGCAAGTCGTGCAGATTGCTGTCCATGACTTGCAGCTCGGCGCCGACCAGGCAGTTGGCGCCAAAGCGGATGGCCGCGCCCTCTGAGATCAGGTTCAGGCGGTTGTTGAACACCGTGCCGGGGCCGATCTCGATCAGCGAATCGGGTGTGCGCGACTCCACATAGCTGCAGGCATAGCTGCCCGGCGAGCGCGGCACACCAAACACGGTGCTGGTGCTGAGCACGATGCGCCCAGCCCCTTTGAGCACCGTGGGCGTCAGGAAGTTGAGGCTGCGCGAACCCGGGCCCTGGATCTCGATGCGCTGCTTGTCGGACACATGAAAGAAGTAGTGCACCAGCAAGGCGCGCACCCAGGTTTCCAGCTCCAAGGGGGAGCTGCGCGAGATCAGGCCGCGCAGGCGTTCCAGTCGGTTCTGCAAGGCCATGTTCAAAACCCGTGGGATTGCAGGAAGCCATGCCAGGCTTCGACAAAGGCCGCTTCAGCCCCTTCGCTGCCCTGACCCAACTCCAGCAGCAGGGGCACAAAGGCCATCACGTCCGGCTGATCGGCATAGTTCTTGACCAGGGCACCGGCCATGCCGGTGGCGCACATCCGCATCTGCTCCGGCGTGACCTGGCCGATGCGGCAACCGCCGACGGCCAGGGCCACATAGCCGAGGTAGGCGGCTTTCATGTGCGGGCCGTTGCGCTGGGCCGAATGGCCCTCGCCACCGGCACGGAAGTAGCCGAGCCGGTCCTGGATGTAGCCGATCGGCGCTTGCAGGCTGGCGGCCAGGAAGAAGCCAAGGTCCCACAAGCCCGCGTAGGACACGCCGCCAAAGGCCGGTTGCTCCAGCAGCTCGGCGCAGCGCGCCCGGATCACGCAATTGGAGAACTCGCCCAGCCAGTTGACGCTGCCCGGCACCGTGCTCGAGAACATGGCCTTGGGGCCCATGGACATGATGCGGCTGTTGGAGCTGGCAATCGCCTCGGGCACCGGCATGCCCTCGATGGGCTGGCCGCGTTCGTTGGCGTTCCAGCGGGCGCTGATGCTGCAGGACAGCTCGGCCATCTGGTGGGTCTGCAGATGCTGGGCGTAGAAGTCCGGAAAGATGACGTCGTCGTCCAGCAGGATGTGGAAGAGCTCGCTGCGGCCCGCCCAGAGCCGCACCAGGTTCTTGAAATTCTCGTAGGCGCCGGCACGGCGGCCGACATGCAGCTCCAGCGGCAGCGTGGCCACCCAGTTGGCATAGCGCGGGGACAGCAGCTGCTGCGTGAACTCACCGCCGGGGCTGTCGTCGGAGATGACGATCCGATCCGGCTTGCGGGTCTGGGTCATCAAGCCGGCCAGCAGCTCTTGCAGGTATTTGGTCTTGTAGGCCGGGATCAGGGTGGTGATGTGCATGGCGCGCGACGGTCTCACCGCAGCTTGCGGCCCTGCCATTACATCGAAGACGCAGAGCGCACAGCGCGCCAAACAAGCGAGCAATGCGCCCCCTTATGCGACCTTCGTTTTTCGCACCATTTCCTAACATCGGTAGAGCCTCGAAGAACTTGAGGCCTTTTTTCACACAGAAGAACAAAACGATTCCGTTGGACACGAACCGAACCGCCATTTCACTCTGACACCTGAAGCAGCCCGCCATGCGCACCCGACCCTTCACCGCCAGCTCTTGCGCCACAGCCCGGGGGACCCCCCCCAGGCTGCGGGCTCAAGTCCGGGCGGCATTCGTCGAAAGCGCTAGCACAGGAATCGAGAACTCATGCCCGGAACAGGCATGGTTTTCCGGCCCTGACGTTCGAATCAAGCGCACACAGCCCCTGATCACAGGGACTGTGTTCCGCCATTCGAGCCCGCTCGATCACCACGGCGCGACATCGACCCTGTCGCCGCTGGGGTGCGCTGCCTCATGGTTTCACAGGAGTTGCCGGGTCGGACCACTGAACACCCCTGAGGAGGTCGGGACGGTGCGGCTGGGCATGCATGAATGCCCGCTGCCATCGCCTGCCCGAGCGAGCCACTGATGAGCACCCTGATCCCCCACTTGTCGACCACCCAGATTGCGGGCCTGACCACCCGCACGCTGGGCCGTTTCTCGACCGAAGATTGGGCTGCCTTCAGCAGCGACCAGATCCAGGCCCTGACCACGCAGCAGTTCGCCTCACTCGGCAGCTTTGCCATGAGCGCGCTGAGCAGCGAGCAGATTCGCTTCTTCCAAACCGCCGATCTGCGCGCACTCAGCAGCACCGCCCTGCGCGCTCTGAGCACGGACAAGATCGCCGCGCTCGACTCCGACCAGATCGGCGCCCTGGGCACCCAACAGGTGGCCGCGCTGAGCAGCACGCAAATTCAGGGCTTGCTCAGCGAAGACCTGAATGCCTTCAACAGCGCACAGATGCGCGCCCTGCAATCCAGCCAGATCGCGGCCCTGGGCAGCGATCAATTGCGCAGCCTCAGCACCGAAGACCTGGTGGCCCTCAGCACAGCCGGCCTGCGCGGTCTGAGCGCCAACCAGCTGGGCCAGTTGGGCAGCGACCAGATCGTCGCCCTGAGCACGCAGCAAGTGGCCTCGCTCAACAGCAGCCAGGTCGCTGGTTTGAAAACCGAACAGATCGCCAAGATGGCGACGGACGATCTGCAGGCCCTGAACACGGCCGCCCTGCGCGCGCTGAACAGCGAACAGCTGACGGCGCTCAGCTCCGAGCAGTGGCAAGCCCTGGGCACCGCCCAGGTGGCTGCCCTCAGCGGCAGCCAGTTGGCCAGCCTGGCCAGCGAGGAGCTCAATGCCATGAGCAGCCGCCAGTTTGGCGCGCTCAATTCAGCCCAAGTCGCGTCTCTGCGCACCGACCAGATCCGCGGCCTGGAAACCGAAGACCTGGCCGCCCTCAACACCGCGGCCTTGCGCGGTCTCAGCGCCGAGCAACTCGGCGCCTTGGGCACCGAGCAGATCACGGCCCTGAGCACCGCCCAGGCTGCAGCGCTGAACAGTGCCCAGGTCGCCGGCCTGCGCACCGAGCAGATTGCCAAGCTGGCGAGCGACGATCTTCGAGCGCTCAACAGCGCGGCCCTGCGCAGCCTCGGCACCGATCAGCTCGCCGCGCTCGGCTCGGACCAGCTGGCCGCACTCGGCACGGCGCAAGTCAACGCCTTGACCGCCGCCCAGATTCAGAGCCTGTCCAGCGACGACCTCAATGCCTTCAGCAGCGCCCAGTTCCGCGCCCTGAACTCGGCCCAGCTCTCGGCCATCAGCAGCGACCAGATGCGCACGCTGAGCAGCGAAGACCTGGCCGCCCTGAGCAGCGCCGGTCTGCGCGGCCTGCGCGCCGAGCAGCTCGCGGCCCTGGGCACGGAGCAGATCGTGGCCATGGGCAGCCAGCAGTTCGCGGCCCTCAACAGCGTGCAGGCCCAAGGTCTGCGCACCGACCAGATCGCCGCCCTGCAAAGCGAGGATCTGCGCGCGCTCAGCACCGCCGTGATCCGCTCGCTCAGCAGCGAACAGATCGCCGCGCTGGGCTCGGACCAGATTGCCGTGCTCGGCACGGCCCAACTCAGCGCCATGGCCAGCGCCCCGGTGAACCAGCTGGCGGCACTCAGCACCGACGAGATCCGCGCCTTCACCACCGCCCAGATGGCGGTGCTCAACAGCGCCCAGATCGGCGGCCTGCGCAGCGACCAGATCGCCGCCCTGCAGACCGAAGACCTGCGCGCCATCCAGAGCGGCGCCCTGCGTGCACTGAGCAGCGAACAGCTGGTGGCCCTGGGCTCCGAGCAAATGGCGGCCCTGGGCACGGCCCAGCTCAATGCCCTCACCTCGGCCCAGATCCGCAGCCTGGACAGCGAACACCTCAATGCCCTGACGGCCACGCAGTGGCAAGCCATGAGCTCGGCCCAGACCGCCGCCCTGCTGACGGATCAGATTGCCGGGATTGGCACGGAAGATTGGGCCGCCATCGGCACCGCGGGCTTGCGTGGACTCAGCTCGGCCCAGCTCGAAAGCCTGGGTACCGGCAGCAAGGTCGCCGCCTTGACCACCGCCCAGGCGGCGGCGCTGACGAGCAGCCAGATCACGGGCCTGCAGGTGCAGGCCATGGAGACGGACGACCTGCGCGCCCTGAGCACGGCCGCCATCCGCGCGCTCAGCTCCGAGCAGCTGGGCAACCTCAGTTCGGATTCTCAGCAAGCACTAAGCAGCCAGCAGGTGGCTGCGTTGAGCAGCGCGCAAATTCAGGGGCTGGGTGCCTCGCTCAAGGATTTCAGCTCCGGCCAGTTTGCGGCGATGAACTCCAGCCAGGTCGCGGCCATGGGCAGCGATCAGGTACAGGCGCTCGATGTCTCCGACCTCGCCGCCCTCAACACCGCCGCCCTGCGCGGCCTCAATGCCGGCCAGTTGGCCGCCATGAGCAGCGATCAGCTGATCGGCCTGAGCACCCAGCAGTACGCCGTGCTCAACAGCGCCCAGGTCCAATCCCTGAGCGCCGCCCAGATGGGCCGGCTGGCCACCGATGACCTGCGCGCGCTCAACAGCGGCGCCCTGCGAGGCCTCAGCACCGAACAACTGGCCGGCTTGAGCAGCGATCAGCTGGCCGCCCTGGGCACACAGCAGGTCAATGCGCTGACGCAGACCCAGCTGCAATCCTTGTCCAGCGAAGACCTGAATGCCCTCAGCACCCAGCAGTTCCAGGCCCTGAACTCGGCCCAGGTGGGCGCGTTGAGCACCGATCAGCTGCGCTCGCTGCAAAGCGAGGACCTGCTGGCCATCGGCAGTGCCGGCTGGCGCGGCCTGAACTCCGCTCAGCTCGGCGCCCTGGGCACGGATCAGATCGTGGCGCTGAGCACCCAGCAGTTCGCTGCCTTGAACAGCGTCCAGGTGCAGGGCCTGCGCAGCGAGCAAATCGCCAAGATCGCCAGCGATGACCTGCAAGCCCTCAACAGTGCCGCCCTGCGCGCCCTCAGCAGCGAGCAGCTGGCCGCCCTGGGCAGCGAACAATGGGCAGTCCTGGGCTCGGCCCAGATCAACGCGCTCAGCTCGGTGCAGATCCAAAGCCTGTCCAGCGAAGACCTGAACGCCCTCACCACGGCCCAGTTCCGCGCCATGAACTCGGCCCAAGTGGCAGCGATAGCCAGCGATCAAATCCGCAGCCTGCAAACCGAAGACCTGGCAGCGCTGAGCACTGCCGGTCTGCGCGGCCTGAGCGCCAACCAGATCGCCGCCTTGGGCAGCGACCAGATCATCGCCCTGACCACGGCGCAGGCCGCGGCACTGAACAGCGCCCAGATCCAGGCCCTGAGCACCGAGCAGATCAGCCATCTGCAGACCGATGATCTGCGAGCCCTCAGCACCGGCGCCATCCGCGCCCTCAGCACCGATCAGATGCGGGCGCTGGATTCAGAACAGATTGCTGCTCTGAGCACCGCGCAGATCGCGGCGCTCAGCAGTTCGCCGATCAACCAGCTGGGCGTGCTCAGCAGCGACGAGATTCGTGCCCTCAGCTCGGCCCAGATTGCAGCCCTGGGCAGCGCCCAGATCGGTGGCCTCAGCAGCGACCAGTTCGCCAGCCTGGCGACCGAAGACCTGGCCGCCATCAACACCCGTGCGCTTCAATCGCTGGGCACCGACCGGCTGGCCGCCCTGGGCTCGGACCAGATGGCAGCCCTGACCACGGCCCAGGTCGCCGCACTCAGCAGCAGCCAGATCCAGGGCTTGGGCAGCGAAGACCTCAACGCCTTGAGCACGGCCCAGTTCCGAGCACTCAACTCGGCACAGATCGCCGCGCTGAGCACCGAGCAGGTCGCCAGCCTGGCCACCGACGATCTGGCTGCCATCCACACCGGCGCCTGGCGCGGCTTCAGCTCGACCCAGCTGGCGGTACTGGGCACGGATCAGATCATTGCCATCAGCACCGCCCAGGCCGCCGCTCTCAACAGCGCCCAGGTGGCGGGTCTGCAAGCCAGCCAGATGGCCAAGCTGGCCACCGATGACCTGCAAGCGCTCAACTCGGCGGCCTTGCGCGCCCTGAGCTCGGAACAGTTGGCCGCCCTGGGCTCGGATCAATGGCGGGTGCTGGGCAGCAATCAGCTCAACGCCCTGAGCAGCGTGCAGATCCAGAGCCTGGCCAGCGAGGACCTCAATGCGCTGAGCACGGCCCAGTTCCGCGCCCTCAACTCGGCCCAGGTAGCGGCATTGACGACCGACCAGCTGCGCGCCCTGGCCAGCGAAGACCTGGCTGCCATCCACACCGGCGCTCTGCGAGGCCTGAGTGCCAACCAACTCGGTGCCCTGGGCACCGACCAGATCATCGCCCTGAGCACCGCCCAGGTCGCGGTGCTGAACAGTGCCCAGGTCAGCGGCTTGCGCACCGATCAGATCGCCAAGATCGCCAGCGACGACCTGCAAGCCCTGAACAGCGCCGCCCTGCGCGCGCTCAGCAGCGAGCAGCTCGCCGCCCTGGGTTCCGAGCAACTGGCCTTGCTGAGCAGCCAGCAGATCAACGCCCTGACCTCGGCACAGATTCAAAGCCTGGCCAGCGAGGATCTGAACGCCTTCACCAGCGCCCAGTTCCGGGCCATGAACTCGGCGCAGATCGCGGCCCTCTCGAGTGATCAGATGCGCAGCCTGCAGACCGAAGACCTGGCGGCCATCAGCACGACCGGATTGCGCGGCCTGAGCGCCGAGCAGCTGGCGGCCTTGGGCACCGAACACATCGTGGCCCTGAGCAGCAGCCAGGCCGCCATGTTGAACAGCGCCCAGGTGGCCGGCCTGCGCACGGATCAAATCGCGCGCCTGGAAACCGACGACCTGCGTGCCCTGAACAGCGGCGCCCTGCGTGCCCTGAACAGCGATCAGCTGCGCGCGCTGGGCTCGGACCAATGGGCTGCGCTCACCACTGCCCAGGTCAATGCCCTGACGCCCAGCCAGCTGCAAAGCCTGGGCAGCGAAGACCTCAATGCCCTGAGCACGGCCCAGTTCCGCGTCATCGGCTCGGCACAGATCGCCGCCCTGGGCAGCGACCAGCTGCGCAGCCTGCAAAGCGAGGATCTCGCCGCCATCGGCAGCACCGGCCTGCGCGGTCTCAGCGCCGCCCAGCTGGGCGCCCTGGGCACCGAGCAGATCGTGGCCATGAGCAGCAGCCAGTTCGCGGCCCTGAACAGCGCCCAGATCCAGGGCCTGCGCACCGACCAGCTGGTGGCCATGCAGAGCGAGGACCTGCGCGCGCTCAGCTCAGCCGCCATCCGAGCCCTGAGCAGCGAGCAGTTCCAGGCCCTGGGCTCGGACCAGATCGCCGCCCTCACCACCGCCCAGATTGCCGCCCTCAGCACGGCGCCGGCCAACCAGCTGGCCACGCTGAGCAGCGATGAAATCCGCGCCCTCAGCACCGCCCAGGTGGCGGCCCTGAACAGCGCCCAGATCCAGGGCCTGAGCAGCGAGCAGGTCGCCGCCATGGCCACCGACGATCTGCAGGCCCTCAACCTGAATGCGATCAAGGCCTTGGCCAGCGATCGCCTGGCCGCGCTCGGCAGCGAGCAATGGGCCGCGCTCAGCACCGCCCAGGTCAACGCCCTGAGCAGCAGCCAGGTGCAAAGCCTGGCCACCGAGGACCTGAATGCGCTGACCAGCCTGCAGTTCCGCGCCCTCAACTCCGCCCAGCTGGGCGCATTGCGCAGCGACCAGGTCCAGGCCCTGGCCACCGAAGATTTGGCCGCCCTCAGCACGGCGGCCTGGAAGGGTTTGGCCGCCGACCAGCTGGCCGTGCTGAGCAGCGAGCAGATCATCGCCCTCAGCACCGCCCAAGCGGCCGCCCTCAACAGCGCCCAGATCGCGGGCCTGCGCACCGATCAACTGGCCCGCATGGCCACCGACGACCTGGCGGCGCTCAACAGCGCCGCCCTGCGCGCGCTCAGCTCCGATCAACTGCGCGCCCTGGGCTCGGATCAGTTCGCGGCCCTGGGTACGCAGCAGGTCAACAGCCTGACTGCGGCGCAAATCCAGAGCCTGGGCAGCGAGGACCTGAACGCGCTGAGCAGCAGCCAGTTCCGCGCCCTCAACTCCTCGCAGATCGCCCTGATCCTGACCGAGCAGATCCGCACCCTGAGCACCGAGGACCTGGCCGCCATCAGCACCACCGGCTTGCGCGGCCTGAGCGCCGCGCAGCTCGGTGTGCTCGGCAGCGATCAGCTGATCGCGCTCACCACCGCCCAGGTGGCGGCCCTCAACAGCGTCCAGGTCGCGGGGCTGCAAGCGAGCCAGATGGCCAAGCTGGCCACCGACGATCTGCAGGCACTCAACAGCGGCGCCTTGCGCGCACTGAGCAGCGAGCAGCTGGCGGCCCTGAGCAGCGAGCAATGGATGGCGCTCAGCACCAACCAGATCAACAACCTGACCGCGGCCCAGGTGCAAAGCCTGTCCAGCGAAGATCTCAACGCCCTCAGCACCGCCCAGTTCCGGGCCCTGAGCTCGGCCCAGATCGCCCTGATCCTGACCGAACAGATCCGCACGCTCAGCACCGAAGACCTGGCCGCCATCAGCACAGCCGGGCTCAAGGGCTTGAGCGCCGGTCAGCTCGGTGTGCTGGGCACAGACCAGTTGGTGGCCCTGAGCACGGCCCAGGTCAACGCCCTGAACAGCAGCCAGGTGCAGGGCCTGCGCACCGATCAGTTGGCCAAGCTGGCCAGCGACGACCTGCAAGCCCTGAACAGCAGCGCCCTGCGCGCCCTGAGCAGCGAGCAGTTGGCCGCCTTGAGCAGCGAGCAGTGGGCGGCACTGGGCACCGCCCAGGTCAACAGCCTGAGCTCCAGTCAGATCCAGAGCCTGGCCAGCGAGGACCTCAACGCCCTGAGCACAGCCCAGTTCGCGGCCCTGAGTTCGACCCAGGTTTCGGCCCTGCTCAGCGACCAGCTGCGCAGCCTGCAAAGCGAAGACCTGGCGGCCATCGGCAGCGCTGGGCTGAGGGGCCTGAGCTCCAGCCAGCTCGGCGCCCTGGGCACCGAGCAGATCGTGGCGCTGAGCACGGCCCAGGTGGCAGCGCTGAACAGCGCCCAGATCGCCGGTCTGCGCACCGACCAGATCGCCAAGCTCGCCAGCGATGACTTGCAAGCCCTCAACAGCGGCGCCCTGCGGGCCCTCAGCACCGATCAGATCGCGGCCCTGGGCTCCGATCAGTTGGCTGCGCTGAGCACGGCCCAGGTGAACGCGCTGACCTCGAGCCAGATGCAAGGCTTGCGCAGCGAGGACCTGAATGCGCTGACCACCACCCAGTTCGCCGCCCTGAGCAGCGGCCAGCTGGCTGCCCTGGGCAGCGACCAGTTGCGCCTGCTCAACACCGAAGACCTGGCCGCCATCGGCACGGCCGGGCTGCGCGGTCTGAGTGCCGCCACGCTCGGAGCCTTGGGTACCGAAGCCACGGTGGCCCTGAGCAGCAGCCAGTTCGCCGCCTTGAGCAGCAGCCAGGTGAGCGGACTGGGCAGCGACCAGATGCGCACGCTGCAGACCGAAGACCTGCGCGCCCTCAGCAGCAGCGCCCTGCGCGCCCTCAGCACCGACCAATTGGCGGCCCTGGGCTCCGAGCAATGGCGTGCCCTGGGCACGCAGCAGCTCAACAGCTTGCAGACCCAGCAGATCCAGGGCCTGCGCAGCGAAGACCTCAATGCCTGGACCAGCGAGCAGTTCCAGGCCATCGCCTCGACCCAGCTGGCCGCCTTGCAAAGCGACCAGCTGCGCAGCCTCAGCACCGAGGCCCTGAGCACGATCGGCACGGCCGGCTTGCGAGGCTTCAGCGCCGACCAGATCGGCGCGCTGCGCACCGATCAGATCGTGGCCCTGAGTACAGCCCAGAGCGCAGCCCTGAGCAGCGCCCAGGTCAGCGGGCTGAACACCGAACAGATCAGCAAGCTGCAAACCGAGGACCTGCGTGCCCTCAACACCAGCGCCTTGCGGGCCCTGGACAGCGAGCAGCTGGCGGCTCTGAGCTCGGAGCAGATCCAGGCCCTGAGCACGGCCCAGGTCAATGCCCTGACCCTGGAGCAGTTCCAGAGCCTGGGCAGCGATGACCTCAATGCCCTGACCAGCACCCAGTTCAGCGGCCTGAACTCGGCCCAGATCGGCGCACTCGGCAGCGACCAGCTGCGCACCCTGAGCACCGAGGACTTCGCCGCCATCAGCACGGCGGGCTTCCGCGGCCTGGATGCCGGCGACATCGCCGCCCTGGGCACGGATCAGATCGTGGCCCTGAGCACCGCTCAGGCCGCCACCCTGACCGCCGCCCAGGCCGAAGGCCTGCGCACGGACCAAATCGCCAAGCTGCAGTCCGACGATCTGCAAGCCCTGTCCACCGCTGCCATCCGCGCCCTGGACAGCGAGCAATTCACCGCCCTCAGCTCCGAGCAGCTGACCCGTCTCACCAACGCCCAGTTCGCCGTGCTGACAGCCGCCCAGGTGCGCACCATCAGCACTGAAGAGCTGCGCAGCCTGAACACCGAGCAGGTCCGTGGATTCACCTCGGCCCAGATCGAGGGCTTCAGCACCGAGATGGTGGCCAGCCTGAGCACCGAGCATGTCGGCGCCCTGAGCATCTTCGCCCTGCGCGGCATGAGCAGCGAACAGCTCAATGCCTTGCAAAGCGACCAGATCGCGACCCTCAGCCGGCTGCAGGTGGGTGCACTCACCACGGCACAGGTCCAGAGCTGGAGCACCGAGGACATCCGCGCCCTGAACAGCAGCCAGGTCTATGCCATGGGCTCGGCCCAGCTGGGTGCACTCAGCACGGATCAGCTCCTGCAGTTCTCGACCGAGGATCTGGCCGCCATCAGCACCGGTTCTCTGCGAGGGCTGAGCGCAGAAGACTTCACCGCCCTGGGTTCGGACCAGCTGCGGGCCTTGAGCAGCAGCCAGTTCGCGGCCCTGAGCAGCAGCCAGGTGGCCGGCATCGAGGCGGCCGATATGGCACGGCTGCAAACCGAAGACCTGCGGGCCCTGAGCACCCAGGTGGTTCAGCAGCTGAGCAGCGAGCAATTCGCCGCCCTCAACACCGAGCACCTGAGCGCCCTGTCCACACCGCAGATCCTGGCCTTGAGCACCGAGCACATCAGCAGCTTCAGCAGCGAGGACATCCAGGCCCTGAGCAGCCAGCAGATCGCCGCCTTCAGCTCACGTCAGCTGGGCAGCTTCAGCACCGAGCAGATCATCTCCCTCAGCACCGACGACATCAAGGCCTTCACCACCGAGCAGATGCACGGCCTGACGACCGAGCAGATCCATGCCTTCACCACCGACCAGATCCCGGGCTTCGAACCCGAGGACCTGGCCTCGTTGAACATGACCCAGGTGCTGGCCTTCAGCGACGCTGCTGCCAATGTGTTCAGTGCCGAACAGCTGGAAGGCCTGTACCTGGCCACGCCCATCGTGCTGGACCTGGATGGCAACGGCGTCAGCACCGTGGCCGCCGCGCAGGGCGCGCAGTTCGATATGTTCGGCACCGGCCATGCCCACCAATGGGGTTGGGTGGCACCGCAAGATGGCCTGCTGGTCATGGACCGCAACGGTGACGGCCAGATCAACAGCGGCCGCGAGCTGTTCGGCAGCGGCACGCTGCTGGCCAATGGCCAACGCGCCAGCCACGGCTTTGCCGCCATGGCCGAGCTCGACCTCAACCGCGACGGCCGTCTGGACGCCCTCGACGCCGGCTTCCAGGACCTCAAGGTCTGGGTCGACGGCAACGGCGATGGCCGCACCGACGCCGGCGAGCTGCGCTCCTTGCAGGAACTGGGCATTCGCGACTTCAACCTGCAAGCCCAGCAAGGCAGCAGCCTGGATCAGGGCAATCTGCTCGGCCTGGTCTCGGACTACCGCACCGAGGATGGTCAGAACCACGCCCTGGTCGATGTCTGGTTTGCCCGCGACCGTGGCGGCGACAGCGCCGGCCCGGCCGCCAGCATGCCGGCCCTGGGTGAGCTGCTGAGCGGCCCCAGCGCGTCCTTGCTGGCCCCATCCGCACAGGACCAGCAGGTGTCGGCTGCGCAAGGCGCACATGCCCTGGCGGCCTTGCGTCGTTCTTGGCTGGACGACGACAGCCTGCCACCTCCCCTGATCTGAGGGCCCCGCGATGCAAGCTCGATCCCACCTTCCCTTCAATGCCACGGCATCGCTTCGGCCGCCGTGGCAGGCAGAAATGCGCAGGCAATCGGCTTGTTATGCCCGATTCGGCCGGCTCAAGTTCCGGAAAACTCTGACCAGGGAGCCCAAAGCATGAAAAGCCAGATCTCAGGCCGGGATGAGCACCGCCGCATGCGCGGGGGTGCTTGCTCAAGTTTGGTCCAGCAACGTCGAAATCCCACGGAAGCGGAAGGAGAGCATGGCGGCCTGCGCAAGCCCGCCCTGATCTCCGGCCACCCAGGAAGCCGACGACACAAGCGCAGTGTGGATGCGCACACCCCCCCGCCCGGCGGCGGCGTTCACGCCCCAGTCCGAGCACGTAATTGCTGAAGCAAGGCCAGTTTTAGCCCAGCGAATCATCGGTTCCAGATGCCCGATCCGGCCCTGGAACCAGGAACATACCAAGTGAGCTCATCATGACGACACTGATCCCCGGCTACTCGACAGAGCAGATTGCAGGCCTGTCCACGCGCACGCTGTCCCGCCTCACCTCCGAAGACTGGGCGGCATTCAGCAGCGACCAGATCATTGCGCTGACGACCCGTCAATTCGCCTCGCTGGGCACTTTGGCGCTCGCGTCCTTGAGCTCCGACCAGGTGGCCTTCTTCCAGACCGACGATTTGCGGGTCTTGAGCAGCGCGGCGATCCGTCAGCTCAGCACCGACAAGCTGGCGGCCTGGAACTCCGACCAGTTCGGCGCCCTGACCACCGCCCAGGTCAATGCCCTGACGGCGAGCCAGGTCCAGGGCTTGGGCAGCGACGACTTGAACGCGCTGAACTCGGCACAGTTCCGGGCCATGAGCTCGACCCAGGTGGCGGCCATCACCACCGATCAGCTCAAGACCATGACCACGGAGGATGTCTCCGCCATCGGCACCTCCGGCCTGCGCGGCCTGAGCGCCGGGCAGCTGGGGGCCCTAACCACCGATCAAATCGTCTCGCTGACCACCCAGCAAGCGGCGGGCTTGAACAGCACCCAGGTCTCGGGACTGAGCACCGAGCAGCTGTCCAAACTGGCCACCGACGATCTGCAGGCGCTGAACACCAGCGCCTTACGCAATCTGACGACCGAACAACTCGGCGCCCTGGCCTCCGACCAGCTCAGCGCCCTGACCACCGCCCAGGTCAATGCACTGACTGCCGCCCAGATTCAAGGCCTCTCCAGCGATGACCTGAACGCCTTCACCACGGCGCAGTTCCGCGGCATGAGTTCGACCCAGGTCGGCGCCATCAGCACCGACCAGATCAAGACCTTGACCACCGAGGACTTTGCCGCCATCAGCACCAGCGGCCTGCGCGGCCTGAGCGCTGGTCAAGTGGGCGCCCTGACGACCGACCAGATCGTCGCCCTGACCACCCAACAAGCGGCCGCCCTGAACAGCAGTCAGGTCGCCGGCCTGGGCACCGAGCAAGTCTCCAAGCTCGCCACCGATGATCTGCAAGCCATCAACTCGGCAGCACTGCGCAATCTCAGCACCGACCAGCTCGGCGCGCTCGCCTCGGACCAACTGGGCGCTCTGACCACTGCGCAAGTCAATGCACTGACCGCCGGCCAAATCCAGGGCCTGTCCAGCGATGACCTGAACGCCTTCACCACCGCCCAGTTCCGCGCCATGAGTTCGGGCCAGGTGGCTGCCATCTCGACGGACCAGGTCAAGACCTTGACCACCGAGGACTTTGCCGCCATCGGCACGGGTGGCCTGCGTGGCCTGACGGCCGGCCAGGTCGGCGTGCTGACGACCGACCAGATCGTCGCCCTGACCACCCAGCAAGCCGCCGCCCTGAACAGCGTGCAGGTCGCGGGCTTCAGCACCGAGCAAGTCTCCAAGCTGGCCACCGATGACCTGCAAGCCATCAACACCAGCGCCCTGCGCAACCTCAACAGCGATCAGCTCGGTGCGCTGGCCTCCGACCAGCTCGGCGCCCTGACCACCGCGCAAGTCAACGCACTGACGGCCGGCCAGATCCAAGGCCTGTCCAGCGATGACCTGAACGCCTTCACCACCGCCCAGTTCCGCGCCATGAGCTCGGCCCAGGTCGGCGCCATCAGCACCGACCAGATCAAGACCCTGACCACCGAGGACCTGGCGTCCATCGGCACGGGTGGCCTGCGTGGCCTGACGGCGGGCCAGGTCGGCGCCCTGACCACCGACCAGATCGTCGCCCTGACCACCCAGCAAGCCGCCACGCTCAACAGCGTGCAGATTGCCGGCCTGGGAACGGAACAAGTCTCCAAGCTGGCCACCGATGACTTGCAGGCCATCAACACCAGCGCCCTGCGCAATCTGACGACCGAGCAGCTCGGCGCCCTGGCCTCTGACCAGATCGGCGCACTGACCACCGCCCAAATCAATGCGCTGACCGCGGGCCAGATCCAAGGTCTGTCCAGTGACGACCTCAATGCGCTGACCACGGCACAGTTCCGCGCCATCAGCTCGACGCAAGTCGGCGCCATCAGCACCGACCAGATCAAGACCCTGACCACCGAGGATGTCGCGGCCATCGGTACCAGCGGCCTGCGTGGCCTGAGCGCCGGCCAGGTCGGCGCGCTGACCACCGACCAGATCGTCGCCCTGACCACCCAGCAAACCGCCGCCCTGAACAGCGTGCAGATTGCCGGCCTGGGCACGGAGCAAGTCTCCAAGCTGGCCACCGATGACCTGCAAGCCATCAACACCAGCGCCCTGCGCAACCTCAACAGCGACCAGCTCGGTGCCCTGGCATCCGACCAGCTCGGCGCCCTGACCACCGCGCAAGTCAACGCACTGACGGCCGGCCAGATCCAAGGCCTGTCCAGCGATGACCTGAACGCCTTCACCACGGCCCAGTTCCGCGCCATGAGCTCGACGCAAGTTGGCGCGATCAGCACCGACCAGGTCAAGACCCTGACCACCGAGGACTTCGCCGCCATCGGCACCGGCGGCCTGCGTGGCCTGACCGCGGGCCAAGTGGGTGTGCTGACGACCGACCAGATCGTGGCCCTGACCACGGCCCAGGCCGCGGCGCTCAACAGCGTGCAGATCGCCGGTTTGGGCACGGAGCAAGTCTCCAAGCTGGCCACCGATGACCTGCAAGCCATCAACACCAGCGCCCTGCGCAACCTCAACAGCGATCAGCTCGGTGCCCTGGCCTCCGACCAGCTCGGCGCCCTGACCACGGCGCAGGTCAATGCACTCACGGCCGGCCAGATCCAAGGCCTGTCCAGCGATGACCTGAACGCCTTCACCACCGCGCAGTTCCGCGCCATGAGCTCGGCCCAGGTCGGCGCCATCAGCACCGACCAGATCAAGACCCTGACCACCGAGGACCTGGCGTCCATCGGCACGGGTGGCCTGCGTGGACTGACGGCCGGCCAGGTCGGCGCCCTGACCACCGACCAGATCGTCGCCCTGACCACCCAGCAAGCCGCCACGCTCAACAGCGTGCAGATTGCCGGCCTGGGCACGGAACAAGTCTCCAAGCTGGCCACCGATGACCTGCAAGCCATCAACACCAGCGCCCTGCGCAACCTCAACAGCGACCAGCTCGGTGCGCTGGCGTCCGACCAACTCGGCGCGCTGACCACGGCGCAAGTCAATGCGCTGACGGCCAGCCAGATCCAGAACCTGTCCAGCGACGACCTGAACGCCTTCACCACGGCCCAGTTCCGCGCCATGAGCTCGACCCAGGTCGCGGCCATCACCACCGATCAGATCAAGACCCTGACGACCGAGGACTTTGCCGCCATCGGCACGGGCGGCCTGCGTGGCCTGACGGCCGGCCAGCTGGGGGCCCTGACGACCGACCAGATCGTCGCCCTGACCACCCAGCAAGCCGCCGCCCTGAACAGCGTGCAGATTGCCGGCCTGGGCACGGAGCAAGTCTCCAAGCTGGCCACCGATGACCTGCAGGCGATCAACACCAGCGCCCTGCGCAACCTCAACAGCGATCAGCTCGGTGCGCTGGCGTCCGACCAGCTCGGCGCCCTGACCACCGCGCAAGTCAATGCACTGACGGCCGGCCAGATCCAGGGCCTGTCCAGCGATGACCTGAACGCCTTCACCACGGCGCAGTTCCGCGCCATGAGCTCGACGCAAGTTGGCGCGATCAGCACCGACCAGGTCAAGACCCTGACCACCGAGGACTTCGCCGCCATCGGCACAGGCGGCCTGCGGGGCCTGAGCGCCGGCCAGGTCGGCGCCCTGACCACCGACCAGATCGTTGCGCTGACCACGGCCCAAACGGCTGCGCTCAACAGCGTGCAGGTGACCGGCCTGACGACGGAGCAGATCTCCAAGCTGGCCACGGACGACCTGCAAGCCATCAACACCAGTGCCCTGCGGGCCCTGAGTACCGAACAGGTCGGCGCGCTCGCCTCGGATCAGCTGGCCTCCCTGACCACCCTGCAGGTGAACGCACTGAACAACGGCCAGGTGCAAGGCCTGGTGACCGACGACCTCAACTCGCTGACCACGGCCCAGTTCCGGGCCATGAGCTCGACCCAGGTCGCGGCCATCACCACCGACCAGATCAAAGCCCTCTCCACCGAGGACTTTGCCGCCATCGGCACGGGTGGCCTGCGTGGCCTGACGGCCGGCCAGGTCGGCGTGCTGACGACCGACCAGATCGTCGCCCTGACCACCCAGCAAGCCGCCGCCCTGAACAGCGTGCAGGTCGCGGGCTTCAGCACCGAGCAAGTCTCCAAGCTGGCCACCGATGACCTGCAAGCCATCAACACCAGCGCCCTGCGCAACCTCAACAGCGATCAGCTCGGTGCGCTGGCATCCGACCAGCTCGGCGCCCTGACCACCGCGCAAGTCAACGCACTGACGGCCGGCCAGATCCAAGGCCTGTCCAGCGATGACCTGAACGCCTTCACCACCGCCCAGTTCCGCGCCATGAGCTCGGCCCAGGTCGGCGCCATCAGCACCGACCAGATCAAGACCCTGACCACCGAGGACCTGGCGTCCATCGGCACGGGTGGCCTGCGTGGCCTGACGGCCGGCCAGGTCGGCGCCCTGACCACCGACCAGATCGTCGCCCTGACCACCCAGCAAGCCGCCACGCTCAACAGCGTGCAGATTGCCGGCCTGGGCACGGAGCAAGTCTCCAAGCTGGCCACCGATGACTTGCAAGCCATCAACACCAGCGCCCTGCGCAATCTGACGACCGAGCAGCTCGGTGCCCTGGCCTCTGACCAGATCGGCGCCCTGACCACCGCCCAAGTCAATGCGCTGACCGCGGGCCAGATCCAAGGTCTGTCCAGTGACGACCTCAATGCGCTGACCACGGCACAGTTCCGCGCCATCAGCTCGACGCAAGTCGGCGCCATCAGCACCGACCAGATCAAGACCCTGACCACCGAGGATGTCGCGGCCATCGGTACCAGCGGCCTGCGTGGCCTGAGCGCCGGCCAGGTCGGCGCGCTGACCACCGACCAGATCGTCGCCCTGACGACCCAGCAAACCGCCGCCCTGAACAGCGTGCAGATTGCCGGCCTGGGCACGGAGCAAGTCTCCAAGCTGGCCACCGATGACCTGCAAGCCATCAACACCAGTGCCCTACGCAACCTCAACAGCGACCAGCTCGGTGCCCTGGCATCCGACCAGCTCGGCGCCCTGACCACCGCGCAAGTCAACGCACTGACGGCCGGCCAGATCCAAGGCCTGTCCAGCGATGACCTGAACGCCTTCACCACGGCCCAGTTCCGCGCCATGAGCTCGACGCAAGTTGGCGCGATCAGCACCGACCAGGTCAAGACCTTGACCACCGAGGACTTTGCCGCCATCGGCACCGGCGGCCTGCGTGGCCTGAGCGCGGGCCAAGTGGGTGTGCTGACGACCGACCAGATCGTGGCCCTGACCACGGCCCAGGCCGCGGCACTCAACAGCGTGCAGATTGCCGGTTTGGGCACGGAGCAAGTCTCCAAGCTGGCCACCGATGACCTGCAAGCCATCAACACCAGTGCCCTGCGCAACCTCAACAGCGACCAGCTCGGTGCCCTGGCATCCGACCAGCTCGGCGCCCTGACCACGGCGCAGGTCAATGCACTGACGGCCGGCCAGATCCAAGGCCTGTCCAGCGACGACCTGAACGCCTTCACCACCGCGCAGTTCCGCGCCATGAGCTCGGCCCAGGTCGGCGCCATCAGCACCGACCAGATCAAGACCCTGACCACCGAGGACCTGGCGTCCATCGGCACGGGTGGCCTGCGTGGCCTGACGGCCGGCCAGGTCGGCGCCCTGACCACCGACCAGATCGTCGCCCTGACCACCCAGCAAGCCGCCACGCTCAACAGCGTGCAGATTGCCGGCCTGGGCACGGAACAAGTCTCCAAGCTGGCCACCGATGACCTGCAGGCGATCAACACCAGCGCCCTGCGCAACCTCAACAGCGACCAGCTCGGTGCGCTGGCGTCCGACCAGCTCGGCGCGCTGACCACGGCGCAAGTCAATGCGCTGACGGCCAGCCAGATCCAGAACCTGTCCAGCGACGACCTGAA
>NZ_JBXAGJ010000017.1:0-137869 GCF_058794035.1 Roseateles sp. GW835-FHT13E02 | reverse complement strand
AAGCGAACGCAGGGAGCGGAGTGAGTTATGCGCCAGCCCCGAGGCGCGAGCAGCGCAGGGAAGTCGGCCCGCCAGGGCCGACCCCGGAACCATGAGCCCGGTGGCGGCACGGGCTGCAGGGCCTCACGAGCAAAACCAAGGGCTGCTTCGTGCCGCGAACCGACGCTTGTTTCCAAGCAAAGCTATTCCGCCATGGCGGCAAAGACAAAGTCAGCGCGGGCTTGAGGCCGCCGCTTCCGGCGTGCTCATCGCGCCCAGGCTGCCGGGCGCGGCACCGCCCCAGAGGCGCTTGAGGCGGGCCAGTTCTTCGTCGTAGCGGGCGTTGATGCGCACCATCTCGGCGCGCGAATTGCCGATCAACTGCTGCTGGGCGGTGCTGGCGGCTTCGTTGCGATCCAGCTGCAGCTTGAGCTTGGGCGGCAGGGGCTTGCCTTTGTAGAACTCGGTCTCATCGAGCAAGGGCTTGCGCTCCAGCGCCAGCTCCTTGATGCGGCGCTCGGAGAGCTCGATGCCCTTCTTGACATCGTCGAGCGCGGCTGCGCGCGCCTGCTGATGAACTTGCGCGTTCGGAAAGCGCAGCACCAGATTGCGGTCGCGCCGGATCGCATCGTTCTTGGCGGCTTGTTCGGCAGCGAGGCGGCGCTCCTTGGCTTCCTGGGCAGCGCGCTCCTCGGGCGAAAGAAAGGGTGGCAGGACCGCGCGCTGGGAACCATCGGCATTGAGGATGCGCTGCTCGCGCGAGGTGCATTCGGCGATCGGCCGGTCCGAGGTCAGGCGCCGCCCGTCGGGCAGGGTGCAGCTGTAGATGCCGCTGGGTCCGGGCGAGGGGGGCTGGGCAATGGCCTGGGCCGTGGCCACACAGCCCAGCGCCAGCACGACTGCGGAGCAGGCGGACCACTTCATGCGCTGAAACGTGCGACTGGCGACCATGGCTGAAGCAGCGCTCATCAGACTCCGTAGCGATCCCGATAGGCCTGGACAGCGCCCGCGTAAGCGGTGACACCGCTGTCGCTGGTGGTGCGCAAGTATTCCAGCAAGTCGGCCAGGCCGGCAATCGCAATCACCGGCAGTTGCAATTCTTCGCTGACGTACTGCACGGCGGATTTGGGGCTCTCGACGCCGTTCTCGACCGCCTTCTCCTGGCGATCCAGGGCGATGGTGACACCGCAGGGCGTGGCACCCGCTGCGGCGATCATGGCGATGGACTCGCGCACCGAGGTGCCGGCGGAAATGACATCGTCAATGATCAAGACCCGGCCCCGCACCGGCGCACCGACCAGGGTGCCACCTTCGCCGTGGTCCTTGGCTTCCTTGCGGTTGTAGGCGTAGGGCTTGTTGTGGCCCAGACGCGCCAGCTCCACCGACAGGGCCGCGGCCAGGGTGATGCCCTTGTAGGCGGGGCCGAAGATCATGTCGAACTGCAGGCCCGAGGCGATCAGGCGCTGGGCATAGAACTGAACCAGACGGCCCAGCTTGGCGCCATCGTCGAACAGACCGGCGTTGAAAAAGTAAGGGCTCAGGCGCCCGGCTTTCGTTTTGAATTCACCGAAGCGCAGCACGCCGGACTCGACCGCGAAGGCAACAAATTCCTGGGCCAGCAGGTCGGGCGTGGCGGGGGCGGCGGGAGAGGTCGAGGCGTTCATGGAGGCTTCATGCAAGGGTGTGCAACACATTGTAGAGGCGCAAAAAAGCCCGTCCCCCCTAAGAGGGACGGGCTGCCGACTGTGCGAATTCCCGGCGTCATGCACCGGAAATCAGCTTCAGAACAAGGCCTTGAACTGCAGGCCGTAGGTGCGCGGGTCGTTGATGAAACCGGTCAGGTTGTTGAAGGCGATCGCGCCGTTGACCACCACCTTGTTGGTGATGTTGCGACCGAACGCAGCCACCTCGTACTTGCCGTTGTTCCAGATGTAGCCGACGCGCACGCCACCTTCCAGCAGGGACTTGCCGGTGAACTCCACCGAGGGCAGCAGGAAGAAGTTGATCTTCGAGCGGTAGGCCCAGTCGGTGTAGACAAACACCTCGCTGCCGTTGGCCAGGGGAACGCCGTAGCGGGCGGTCATGTTGGCAATCCACTTGGGGGCATTGGGCAGGGGATTGCCATAGAGGCTGTAGCGGCCCTGGCCATCGGGCGTGCCGATGGGGATGGCGCCGCTGCCAGGGCGCAGGTCGGAAAGGCTGGCGTCCTTGATCTTGGTGTCGTTGTAGCTGGCACCCAGGGTCAGCATCAGGTTCTCGGTGGGCAGAAGATCGAGGTTGATCTCGAAGCCCTGGCCGGTGGCCTTGCTGGCATTGAGCAGGGTGTTGGTGTTGCTGGTCGAGCCCACGGCGGTCAGTTGCTGATCCTTGACCTTGTACGAGAACACATTGGCCGACAGACGGGCGCGGCGCTCCCAGAAGTCGCTCTTGATGCCCAGTTCGAAGGACGTGACGTTCTCCGGGCGTGCCTTGCTCTGCGCACCGAAACCGTCGGCCGGGTAGATCGAGGCCGCGCGGAAGCCGGTGGCCACGCGGGCATAGAGGTTGGTGTCGCGGTTGAGGCTGTAGGTGCCGGAAATGTCCCAGTTGACCTTGTTGTCGTCGGTCTCGGCGCTGGTGCCCGCGGTGTCGATGACCTTGCCGGTGGTGGCCAGGGTCTTCTTGTCGTTGGTGTAGCGCAGGCCTGCGCGCAGTTTCAGCTCGGGCGTGACTTCATAGTTGACCGAACCGAACAAGGCCCAGGCTTTGTTGGTCTGGCGCGTGCTGACCAAAGGCGGCACGGCCACCGTGTAGTCGTACGACTCCATGGTGTAGCGCTCATCGAAGAAGTAGGCGCCACCCTGCCAGCGCAGCGGGCCGGCGGCGTTCGACTCCAGGCGCAATTCCTGGGTCAGCTGGCGGTGGTCACGCAGCGCGTCCGAGGTTTCGACCGGGAAGAACACTTCGCCTTCCTTGTCGTAAGGCGGCAGCTTGAAGTTGCTGGGGATGACCCGCAAGATGTAACCGCCGTCCACGTCGGCGCGGCTGAAGGGCTGCACCGTCTCGATGGCCGTGATCGAGTGCAGGGTCAGGTCGCCCATCACCCACTTGAGCTTGGCACTGCCGCCCGTGGCGTGCAGGCGCTGCTCGTTCTTGCCATCGATGTACATCTTGGCCGGGTCGAAGCCGGCGACCAGCTCGTTGCTGCCCGGCTTGATGATGCTGGAGCGGAACATGCGTGGCGAGCCGTCCAGCTCGCGGTTGTGCACATTGAACAGGGCGCTGAAGGTCTTGCTCGGCTCGTACAGGGCCTGGATGCGCACGGCGCGGTCGTCATAGCCTTCGGTGGCCGGGGTCTGGGCATTGGGCACCTGGTTCTTGACCCAGTCGTCACGGTGCTGCACCTGGGCCGAGATGCGTGCGGCCCACTCGCCGCTCAGCGGCAGGTTGAAGGCACCTTCGAGGTTGCTGGTGCCGTAGGTGCCGTAGGAGAAGCTGGCATAGCCTTCCTGCTTCTTGCCCGGCTTGACTGAATCGAACTTGACCACGCCGGCCGGCGTGTTGCGGCCGAACAGCGTGCCTTGCGGGCCGGCGATCACTTCCACGTTCTTGACGTCGAAGACCGGGAAGCCCTTCAAGATGGGGTTCTCCTGCACCACGTCGTCATAAATCAGCGAGACGGGTTGCGAGGCATTGAGGCGGAAATCGGTGTTGCCGTAGCCGCGGATGTAGAAGCGGGGGAAGGCGCGGCCGAAGGACGACTCGATGTTCAGGCTGGGCACGCGGCCAGACAGAAAGCGCACGTCCTGGCCGCTGGAGTTCAGCACATCGAGCTTCTCGCCGCTGATGGCAGAGACGGCATTGGGCACGTCCTTGATGTTCTCGGTGCGGCGCTCGGCGGTGATGACCACCGTCTCCAGCTTGCTCTTGTCGGACTTGGCCGCGCCTGCGTCCTCTGAGGTCTGCGCCAGCGCAGAGCTCAGGGGCCAGGCGGCCAGCACCAGGCCGAGCGCCAAGGTCAAACGAGAGGGAGACTGAACCGGGAACTGCGCTTTCATGCGGGGAACTCCAAAAAGCCCAAAAGGGCGACTGAGATGAGACTGAGATGAATCTGCGAGAAGCCAGGCTCAAAGCCTGCAATGAGGCCGCTCCTCGAAACGTTGGAATCTAGCAAGTCGCGTGCCGGAAATCGGCGAACCCGGCTGAACTTGCTGCGCTTGTTGCCAAAATCATGCAGACCAATTGAGATACCAGTACGTCTCGCAGTCGCTCGGGACGACCCAGGCTGCTGACAAAGCCCGCCCCGCCATTTGCGATACTGCGCCGCGCTCTGCGCAGCCTTCACATCCTGTTCGTCGCCTTCTTGAGAGACCCCGCCCATGCGCTTCATCACCGCCAATCTGAACGGCATCCGCTCTGCTGCCACCAAGGGCTTTTTCGACTGGCTGCCAGCGCAGAACGCCGACGCCCTCGGCGTGCAGGAAGTGAAGGCACAGGACGAGCATGTGGCCGGCACCTACTGCAGCTCCGGTGAGCTGCAAGGCCATTTCCATTACGCCGAGAAAAAGGGTTACTCCGGCGTGGGCCTCTACACTCGCGAAACACCCAGCGAGGTCTTGATAGGCTTCGGCAACCCCGAATTCGACGCCGAAGGCCGCTACATCGAAAAGCGCTTCGACAAGCCCGGCCGCAAGCTCAGCCTGATCAGCTGCTACTTCCCCAGCGGCAGCAGCGGCCCCGAGCGCCAGGAAGCCAAGTACCGTTTCCTCGACGCCATGTTCCCGCACCTGATGGCACTCAAGTCCCAGCGCGAGTTCATCCTGGTGGCCGACGTCAACATCGCCCACAAGGAAGCCGACCTGAAGAACTGGAAGGGCAACCTCAAGAACAGCGGCTTCCTGCCCGAGGAACGCGCCTGGCTGGACCAGCTCTTCGGCAGCGGCAAGGGCCAGGGCGGCCTGGTCGACGTCTACCGCCAGCTGCATCCCGACACCACCGACGCCTGCTACACCTGGTGGAGCAACCGCGGCCAGGCCTACGCGAAGAACGTGGGCTGGCGCCTGGACTACCACTTCGCGACGCCGAAGCTGGCCGCCCTGGCCCAGCGCGCCGCCATCTACAAAGACCAGAAGTTCAGCGACCATGCACCGCTGACGGTGGATTACGACTTCAGCTTGTGAACACCCGCGCCACCGGCGCCTGAAGCGCAGCCTCGGGGCCGGCTCAGGCTCACCATTTGACGATGCCGCGGGTCACCGCGATGCCGCCCTTCAAGGTGGAGCCGCCATGCTGCTTGGCCAGGCGCAGCAGGGTGGCGTGAAAGCCCAGATTGGGAAACGCGGCTTCGACGGCGCGGATGTCCGATCGCGCCAGGCCCTTGCGCAGCAGCCCCTGGCTGGCGTCGATCCAGTCGGCCTTGCGGCAGGCCTCGATCACGTCCTGGTGGGGCCCGCGGTAGGGCGTGAGCTTGTGATGCCAGTGGATGGCGCCGGCCAGCGCAGCCGGGTCCAGGCCCCAACCGTTGCACTGGTTGTCGGCCAAGGCCAGGGCTTCGGACGGCTCCAGATAGGCCAGCGCGCCCTCGGTCCACAGGCCGATGTCGTGGTACGCAAACGCCGTCTCCACCAAGCGCTCCGCGTCCGGCGCCTGAGCCAAGAAATGCATGGCGTAGCTGATGGTTCGGTAGACATGGTTGCGGTAGCCGGGCAGGTCCGCGCCGATCTGCGGCTGGTAGAGGGCCAGCAGGGCCTCAACATGCGGGCGGTGGGTTTTGATGAGGATGGAGCTCATGGCAAAGCGTGTCGGTTCTTGAAAGCAAAGAGCCGCCATTGTTCGAGCCCGCCACCCGCGCCAACAGTGGCCGAAACGCCGTTGATCGCTAACATCGGGCCAAAGTGAATCGCCCCTCCCGATGCCATCTGCCCGCTGCGCCCTCTCCGTTTGTGTGCTCGCTTTTGAGCGCATCAGCCCGTTTCACCTGTCCGTTCCCTGCGTGGTGTTTGGTGAATCGCACCCCGGGGTGCCCGCGATGCGACTCGAGATTTGTGCGGAGCGCCCCGGCCTGATGCCCAGCAGCGTCGGGATGGGCCTGCAGGTCCCACAGGGCTTGCAGGCGATAGCCGCGGCGGATGTGGTGATCGTGCCCAGCTGGACCGACCCCGAGCTGCCGGCCTCGCCCCTGGTGCTGAAGGCCTTGCGTGCCGCCCATGCCCGGGGCGCTCTCGTGGTGGGCCTGTGTCTGGGCGCGTTTGTGCTGGCCCAGGCTGGCCTGCTGGACGGGCGACAGGCCGCCACGCACTGGGCGCATGCGGCGGACATGGCGCGCCTGCACCCCGCGGTGCAGCTGATGCCCGATGTGCTGTACGTGCAGGATGGCCAGGTCCTGACCTCGGCCGGCACCGCCGCCGCCCTCGACTGCTGCCTGCATCTGCTGCGCCAGCGCCTGGGCCAGGCCGTGGCCAACCGCGTGGCGCGGCGCTTGGTGACCGCGCCGCACCGGCAGGGCGGGCAGCTGCAGTTCATCGAACAGGCACTGCCCAGCACCGGGCGCCACGAACGCCTCGGCGGCTTGCTGCAAAGCCTGCAAGAGCGCCTGCATGAGCCGCACAGCGTGGATGCCTGCGCGGCCCAGGTCGCCATGAGCCGGCGCACCTTCACCCGCCAGTTCCAGCAGCACACCGGCCAGACCTTGGGCGACTGGTTGCTGCACGCACGGCTGCAACAGGTGCAGCAGCTGCTGGAAAGCAGCGATCTGGGCATGGACGCGATTGCCGTGCAGACCGGGCTGGGTTCGGCCGCCTCGCTGCGCCGCCACTTTCAGCGCCGATTCGCCGTCTCGCCGAGTGCCTGGCGCCAGGCGTTCCGGGGGCGGTGAGAGGGCTATCAAATGGCGCTCAGCCGGCCTTCAAATGGGCCTCGAGCAAAGGCACAAACAGGCGCAGGCGGGCCGGCATCAGTCGCGAGGCAGTGACCAGGTACACGGGCACCGGCCGCAGGCACCAATCCGCCAAGACCGGGGCCAGGCGGCCGGCTGCCACATCGGGCGCGGCCAGGCGCTCGTCCAAGGCAGCAATGCCCGCGCTTCGCAAGGCCAGCTCGCGTTGAACACCCATGCCGCCGGCGATGAAGCGGCTCTCCAGCGGCTGGGTGAAGAGACCGGCGCCGCGGTCTCGGCGCTCGAGTGCCCATTGCCCGTGGGCCGGGCCCTGCATCATGCAGATCAGCTCGTGAGCCGCTAGATCGGCGGGCTGCTGCAGGCCTGAGCGCGTGGCCAGATAGCCGGGCGAGGCGAACAAGGCCCGGCGCACCTGCCCCAGGCGGCGCGCCACCAAGGTGGAATCCTGCAAGCTGCCGATGCGCAAGGCAGCATCGAGCGGCTCGCTGAACAGATCGGCGCGCCGTGTGGACAGGTCCAGCTCCACCTTGACCTCGGCGTACTGCTGCGTAAACGCGAGCAGCGGGTCGGGCAGGTAGAGGCTGGCAAATTCCGGCGTGCAACTCAAACGCAGGGTGCCGCTGACACGGTCCTGCATGACGGCCAGGTCCTCGTGCACCTGCCGAGCCTCCTCGACCAAGGGCGAGCAGCGGGCGTAGTAGGCCGCCCCCATCTCGGTCAGGTCCACCCGCCGGGTGGTTCGGTTCAGCAAGCGGCTGCCGAGCGCCGCCTCCAGCTTGGCAATGCGGCGCGACAGGGTGGACGCCGGCAGGTCCAGGCGCTCCGCCGCGCGCGAAAAGCTGCGGGTGTTGACCACCTCGACGAACAGGGCGATGTCGCTGAGATTGGGCTCCACGATTACTCCAAAAATGAAATATTAAGTTTCATTAAATCTATTTATTCCAAATTTTCACAAACATAGACTGCCACACATCGTCCATTTGGAACACCCCGGAGAGCCCCCATGACCCAGAACCTTCGTCGCCAATTCATCGCCGGCAGTGCCGGCGCCGTCGCCGCACTCGGCAGCCTGAGCAGCAGCCCCGCCACCGCGGCACCCGCCAGCCACGCCATGAACCCTCACAAAACCAAGGAAGCCGTCATGAAGCAAGACCACAGCGCCTGCAAGATCGACAACACCGCCTTGATCCTGGTGGACCACCAGGTGGGCACCATCGGCTGGGCCGGTGAGCTGGCCAACGAGGCCGAACGCGATCAGCTGAAGATGTGGGTGCGCGTGATGGCCCGCTTCGCCAAATCGGCCGGCATCCCGGTGGTGCTGACCAGCAGCCTGGAAGGCGAGGCCCAGGGCCCGCTGCTGCCCGAGTTCAAGACCTTGCTGCCCAAGGAATACGCGCAGCGCATCCAGCGCACCGGCGTCATCAACGCGTGGGACGACCCGGCCTTCGCCAAGGCCGTGCGCGCCACCGGCAAGAAGAACCTGCTGATGGGCGGCCTGACCACCGACGTCTGCCTGGTGCCGCCCGCGCTGTCGGCCAAAGCCGAGGGCTTCAATGTCGTGGCCCTGATGGACATCTCCGCCGCCTGCACCAAGATCGCCGCACAAAACTGCCGCGACACCCTGCAGCGCGCCGGCATCGACACCATGACCGTGACCCCCATGATCACCAGCATGCTGGGCAACTACAAGAACCCCGCCTCGGCCGGCTTCTTCGAAGCCTTCGGCAGCGAAGGCGTGTTCCAGGCCTTCGCCAAGGGCAATCTGCGCTGAACTTTTCTGCACATCCGGTCCTCTGACGGCCTGGCCGGACGAGGGCCGGGCCGCTCCGTCAAGGACACCATGTCAACTCTGCGAAGCATTCTTCACCGCGAGGCCGGCCATGCGTTGGGCCCGATCCGCCGCATGATCGCGCCCCTGACCTCGGGCGAGCGCCTCAAACCCTTCGTCTTCCTGGACTTCTTCAATGCCGAGGTCGAGCCCGGTTTCGGCTTTGGCTGGCACCCCCACTCCGGCATCGCCACCCTGACCTGGCAGCCCGACACCGAGGTCGATTACGAGGACACCACCGGTCAAAAAGGGGTGCTCTCACCCGGAGGCCTGGAATGGATGAACGCCGGCGGCGGCGCCTGGCACCGCGGCCACCTGATGAGCCGCGGCCACGCCACCGGCTTCCAGCTCTGGGTGGCCATGCCCCCGGGCGTGGAGGACGGGCCCGCCTTCGGCCAGTACATCCTGCCCGCCCATGTGCCCAAGCTGCGCATCCCGGGCGGCGAGCTGCAGATCCTGCTGGGCGAAGTGACAACTGCGGAAGCACGCGCCACCAGCCCGATCGAATCGCACCAGTCGATGAACTACATCGTGCTCACGCTGGAGCGCGGCGCACGCTGGACCTTCAGCCCACCCGCCGCCCACGAAATCGCCTGGGCCATGGTGTTCGACGGCGAGGCCCTGGTCCAGGGGCAGGCGGCTGGGCATGAGCTGCTCACGCTGGACACGCACGGCGACATCGAGATCCAGGCCAGCAGCACCAAGGCGCGCATCCTGATTGGCACGGCGGCACCGCATCCCTATCCCCTGGTGACCGGGCACAGCTCGGTGCACACGCGGCGCGCTTCGCTGCTGTCGGCGCAGGCGCGGATCCGCGCCACCGCACCATGGGAGCGGATCAAGCAGCGCGACCGATCCATCACATCCTGAACGAGCCGCGGGGAGCGATGGCCTGGGCGCGCTCACCAAGGCCGAAGACGGATCGGCTCAGAGCCGGCAGGTACCGGCCCGCAGCATGGCCTCAAACTGCTCCGGCGGCAGCGGCCGTGCGAACCAGTAGCCCTGTTGCAGGCGGCAACCGCGGCCGATCAGGAACTCGGACTGTTCCTGCGTCTCCACCCCTTCGGCCACCACCTGCAGGCCCAGCTCGCGGCCCAGGGTGATGATGGCCGAGGCCAGGGCGGCGTCGCGGCCGCCGCGGGCCACCTCGGTGATAAAGGCGCGGTCGATCTTGAGCTCGCTCATGGGCAGGCGCTTGAGGTGGCTGAGCGAGGAATAGCCGGTGCCGAAATCATCAAGCGACAGCCCGAAGCCCAGCGCCCGCAGGCGATCGAGCACGGCCACGGCCGTGGCCATCTCGCGCATCACCATGGTTTCGGTCAGCTCCAGCATCAGCCAGGCGGGCTGCAGGCCGTAGTGCTGCACCAGGGCGCTCAGCTGCTCGGGCAGGCCGGCATCGGCCAGGCTGGAGGCCGGCAGATTGACCGAGAGCGGCAGCATCGCCAGGCCCAGATCGGCCCAGCGGCGCAGGCTCTGGCAGGCGGCATGCAAGACCCAATCGGTCAGCGGGGCGATCAGGCCGCTGTCCTCGGCCAGGGGAATGAACAGGCCCGGCGCGATCAGGCCCCGCTGCGGATGCTGCCAGCGCAGCAAGGCCTCGGCGCCCACCAGGCGCGCATTGCAGGCATCGACCTTGGGCTGGTAGTGCAGGCGCAGCTGGCCACTGAGCAGGGCCTGGCGCAGCTCGGCTTCGAGCAGCACCCGGTCCTTGGCCCGGGCATTGAGGGCTTCGTCAAAGAACTTGTGCTGGGCACCGCCGGCCTCGGCGGCGACGTGCGCGGTCTGCTCGGCGCAGCGGGTCAGGTTGAGCAGATCCTGGGCATCACCGGGGCACATGGCGATGCCGATGCTGGCGGTCAGCAGAATCTGCTGGCCGTCCACAGGCACCGGCTCGGCCACGGCCGCCAGCAGGCGCTGCGCCAGGCCCGAGGCGCGATCCTGCCCTTCCAGCCCGGTGATGAAGACGGCAAACGCCTGGTCGCCGAGGCGCGCCAGCACCAGATCCGGCTCGGCCGCCAGACTGGCCGACAGACTGCCGGGAAGCAGCCCCCAGTCAAGCCCGGGCACCTGGCCGCGCAAGCAGGTGCGCAGGCGCTGCGCGATACCGGCCAGCATCAAGTCGCTCTGGCCATGGCCGTACAAATCGTGCATGCCGCCAAAGCGATCGATCTCCAGATGCAGCAGCGCACAGGCCGGCCCACCCGCACCGGCCTGGGCCAGGGCCGGTGCGCTCAGCTCGGCGAGCAGACGGCGGTTGGGCAGGCCGGTGACTTCGTCGTAATGCGCCAGACGCATGGCGCGCTGCTCGGCCGCGCGCAAGGCATCGTCGAGCGCGGCGCGTGCCAGGAACTCCTTGCGCAGCACGAACTCCCGCCACCAGCCGATGCCGGCGGCCAGGATGAAGACCGTCAGCACATGGTAGGTCCAGTAGCCAGCCTCGCCAGCCAGCAGCCCGGCATGGGCAAACAGCGCGTACAGGAAGGCCGCCAGGATCAAGAGGCCCGAGGCCAGGGCATGGCGGAACTGCACGCCCAGGATGACGAAGCAATAGAACTCCAGAAAGGTGAAGTTCAACACGCCCACCCAGGTCTTGAGGCCCGCCCCACCCTCGGCATCGATGCGCACAAGAATGAAGAACAGGCACAAAGCCACCACGACGATGAAGCTCGCCATGGCCGCCTGCCAATGGCGCCGCGACTGCGGCAAGAAGGAGCAGGCCAGGCCCAGCAACAGCACCGGCACCGCCAGGCTCAAGCGCAGAAAATTGGCCGCACCGCCGCCATGCGCCAGCTGATCGATCAGCCAGTCGCCACTGACCAGCAAGGCCCCCAGCAGAAGGCTGGCCTGGGCATAGCGCAGGTAGAAGGCCACATAGTGCTGAACAAAGCGCTGTTCAAAGGCCGGGTCCGAGAAGCGCAGCAGCAAACGCAAGGGCATCTGCAGGGACATTTGCAAGGGCAGATCGGCCGGCACCGCCGGCTCGGCCGCCGGGGCACCGGGCGTCTGGGTCTCGATGGCGCGCATCCGAAACTGTGCCTTCCTTTGCATCGAAGCAGGGAACCCCGGGCTCAAGCGGCCCGACGGTGCCCATCCGATCTTATCGTCGGGCTTTGCGCTCGCTTGAGCTCCAGCGTCCGCAGCGCCCGGTTCGCGCCTCCGGCCCAGGCCTAGCGACGCAGGGCCGGGGCCGCCGCATTGAACGCCGCGGCTGCCCGGATCAAGGCCTTGAACGCCTTCTCGTCCAGCACGGCCCCTTCGGCCCAGTCGATGGCGCGGCGGGTCTGGCCCTCGAGGCTGGCGTTGAACAAGCCGGCCGGATCGGGCAAGGATGCACCCTTGGGAAAGGTCAGCTTGACCGCCTTTTTGTAGCTTTCGCCGGTGCACAGAATGCCCTGGCTGGACCACACCGGCACCTGCCATTTCCACTCCTCGATCACCTCGGGCAAGGCCTCGCGGATCCAGGCGCGCGCACGCGCCAGCTGCTCGCCGCGCCAGCCGCCCAATTCGGCAATGCGCGCATCGATCAGCGCGGCAGGGTCAAGGGCAGAGCTCATGGGCAGGGTCTCCGGTTCAGGCGAGGTCAAGGTTGCGGATCAGGAAAAGTCGCTGGGTCTTGCGGATCGCGAGGCCCGGGCCTCCTCGGCCGGGCCCCGGCGCCGCCTGCCAAGCCAATCGCCCAGCCAGCGCCCCGGAAAAAAGCCCAGGGCAAAGGGCAGCACACCCGCAGCGGCTCCGACCATCAAGGCCAGGGCCAGGGCATCGGGCGAGCGAGCGCCCGGGGCCGGCAGACCGACGGCGACCAGGAGCAGCAGCACCAGCAGATAGCCAACAAAAGCCGTGCCCATGCCGCGCCGACGCCAGGCCAGGGCGCCCACGCAGAACCCGGCAAGCCATCCACCCAACCCACCGCTGCCGGCCAGAGCCCACCAGATCCAGGTCTCGCCATGGGCCTGGGCCGAGAGCGGCCAGACCGCCAGGATCAAAAGCAGACCCTGACGGCAGAAGGCAGAAGACGAGGAGGACGAAGAAGCCGGGGCATTCACGCCGCCGATGCTAGCGCCGATCTCGCACGGTGTCGCCCCGCATGAACCCAGCGCGTGGCGGGCGCCAACCGGGCCCTTGCGGTCAGATCGGGCTCAATGCGCGCCGATCAAGGCCGCCACCCGCTCGTCGCTGAGGCGCATGGGCAGGCTCTGGGCCGAGAGCAGGGCCACCACGCTGTGGTCGGCACGGGCGCTGTCGCGCAGCAGGGGCTTGCGGCGGGGCTCGCCGTCAGCATTGGTCAAAGCCGAGACCAGGGGGTGGTAGGCCTTGTCGCCATTGCGCACCACCAGGCCCATCTCGCCCGAGGACAGGCGCACCAGGCTGCCCGGCGGGAAGATGCCAAAGGCCTTGATCAGCGCCCCGGCCAGCGGGCTCTCGGCCGCCATCTGGTGCAGCTCGCGGCCGGCCTGCTGGGCGCTCATGGCCGGGCGGTTGGCGCGGCTGCTCAGGCGCGCGGTGTAGACGTCGGCATAGCGCAGGAGCTGGGCCAGCTCGGTGATGTCGGTCAGGCCTTGCGGGTAGCCCGAGCCATCGGGCACCTCGTGGTGCTGGGCCACGGCATGGAGCCAGTCGCTGTCCTCGATGCCGGCCGCGGCCAGCATCTCGGCGCTGCGCCGCGGATGGTCCTGGATGGCCTCGCGCTGCAAGCTGGTCAGGGGCGAGACCTGGTCGGCCAGTTTGCCTTGCAGCTCGACCATGGACAGATTCATGGTCAGCGCCGCCTGGAAGGCGCGGCGCTGCTCGGCCTCGCTCCAGCCCAGGAAATTGGCCGCGGCCCGGCAGGCGGTGGCGGCGTGGATCGAGTGGTTGACGCCGTAGTGTCCGGCGCCAGCGCTCGGATGCCGCACCACCTGGGCCAGGGCCAGATTGGGGGCGCGCTGGATCAGGCCCAGGAGTTGGTCCGACGCGGCATGCACCGCCACCGCCAGATGCTCCGGGGCCGCGCTGAGCGCGCGGCGCAGGGCATGGGGCGATTGCTCCCAGTCCTCCGCCAGCTGCTCCAGGGAGCGCTCGGCGCTCTCGCGGCGCCGCGGCGGCGCCACCGATTGCGCCAGCTCGGCAATCTCCACCCGGGCACCGCGCCGGAACAGCTCTTCCAGCTGCGCCTCATCGGCAATCACCTGGCCGCGCGCCAGCAACAGCAGCTGGCCTTCATCGCGCACGCTGAACGCCAGGGGTTCACCCAAGACGATGCGATTCTTGACGGAAGCGAGGGAGCAAACGCGCATGAGCGGAGTGGCGGCAGAAGCAAGGAGGCTGGCTGGAGGCGAGAACCATGCCGGTTCTGCCCGAGGCGCAGCCCCGGCCCGAATCCCTGTATCGACCCGCTCAAAGCCTAACTTGAGCCTTCACCGGCTCAGCGAGGTGCGCCAATCGCCCCACGCCATCCAATGCCACCCAACACACTCAAGCGCTGGCCAGCGCCTTCTGCAAGGCCGCCTGATTGAGCCATTGGCGCAGGCGCAGCTGGATGGCCTCCTGCTCGGCGGACAGGCGGGCATTGCGGGCTTGCAGCCAGTCGGCGCGAGCGATCACGCCCACCTCGTAGCGCAGGGCGGCCAGCTTCTCGGTCTGCTGGGCTTCGGCCAGGCGGGCGGCATTGGCCAGGGCCTGCTGGCGCAGCTCGCGGCGTTCGGCCGCCAGTTGTTCCACCTCGACCAGGGCCTTGTGCACCGTGTCGCGCAGGCTCAGGGCCGCGCTTTCCACATCGTTGACCGATTGCGCGCGCTGCAGATCCAACCGGCGCCAATCGACCAGGGGCACGATCAGGCTCGATGAGAGCGTGGCCAGCGGCCGCTCCAGCCAGTCGCGCCACTGGCTGCCGCCCGTGCCCACGCCCAGGCTGAGGCTCAGGCTGGGATAACGTGCCGCTTCACTGGATCGCCATTGCGACAGGGCGCTGTCCACCTGAGCACGGGCACGTTGCACATCGGGGCGGCGTTCCAGCACCTCGGCCGGTGCGCCGGGCTGCCAGTCGCCCGGTTGGCCGGCCGGCAGCTGGGGCTGCGCGGGCAGGGCCGGCGCCAGCTCGTCGAGCAGCACGCCCAGGCTCAGGCCTTGCTGCACCCGCTCGCGCTGCAGCTGGGCCAGGCGCGAGTGCAGGCCTTGCAGGCTGCTGGCCGCCTTGTCCACCTCGATGGGCAAGAGCTTGCCTTCGCGCACGCGCAGCCGGGTCAGGGCCAGCACCGCCTCGGCGCCTTGCAGCTGCTCGCGGATCAGGGGTTCTTCCAGCGCCAGCGCGGCCAGGCTCCAGTAGCTCTCGGCCACCCGGTTGCGGATCAGGAGCTGGGCCGCGGCCCAGTCGGCCCGCTGACCGGCCACCTGTGCAGCCTGCGCCGCCTCGCCATGGGCCAGGCGCTGCCACAGATCGACTTCATAGCTGACGCTGGCATTGAGCGAATAGCTGCGCGTCAGCGGCCCCTGCTCCAGCGCGCGGCTGCCCGAGGCGCTGCCGCTCAGGCTGGGCTTGAGGCCGCGCTCCAGCTGGCTCTGGCCCAGCTGCTGCTGGGCGCGCTCCCAGCGCTTGAGCGCCAGGGCGATGTCGCGGTTGGCCCGCAAGGCCTGCTCCTGCAGCGCGCTCAGCTGCGCATCGGCCGGGGCAGCGCCCTCGGCCGGGCCGCGCGATTCGAGCTGCTGCCACTGCGCCGGCAAGGTGTGCGGGCGCGCCAGGTTCGGCGGAGCCGTGCTGTCGGGGCCGTGGGCACAGCCCGTCAGCATCAGGGCCAGCAGGCCCAGGGCCAACGCAGGCTGGGTGCCGGATTTCAGAGGGGTCAAGCTTCGCATCAGCGTCATGGCGTCTGCTTCTTTCTTTGTCTGCTTCATGCGGTGTTCTTGGGGAGGCCGTCACTCGCGGGCCAGGGCATCGACGGGGCTCAGGGCCGCCGCACGCCGCGCCGGCAAGGTGCCGAAGACCAGGCCCACAAAGCTGGACACAGCAAAGGCCACGCCCAGGGCGGCCCAGCTGACCTCGACCTTCAGCGACTCCTGCGCGGCATTGATGCCTTGCGCGCCCAGCCAGCTCAGGAACACCCCGACCGTGCCGCCCAGGCAGCACAGCACCACCGCCTCGACCAGGAACTGCAGGCGCACATCGCCCTGGCGGGCACCCACCGCCATGCGGATGCCGATCTCGCGGGTGCGTTCGCTGACCGAGACCAGCATGATGTTCATCACGCCCACCCCGCCGACCAGCAGCGAGATCGCTCCCACGCCGGCGAACAGCAGGGCCATGGCCCCGGTCACCTGCTGGAACTTGCGGAACTCCTCGTCGGCGTTCCAGGAGTCGAAATCCTCGATGCCGTGCAAGGCCTTGAGCCGGTAGGTCAGCTGCTTGCGCACCTCGGCCGGCGGCACGGTGAAATCCAGCAGCACATTGAACTGATCGGCATCGACGCGCACATCGAGCTTGCGGCCGAAGGTGGTGTGGGGCATGAGCACCTGGCCCAGCCAGGAGCCGAAGTTGACCGCGCCGCCGGTGTCGGGCGCGACCACGCCGACGATGGTCAGCGGCAGGGCCACGCCCACCGGCACCGCCGCAGCCCCGCCGCCCATGCCGCCACCGCCCGCGCCGCCGTCAGACGGCATGCCTTGCGGCGCCACCAGCAGGGTGCGGCCCAGCGCGGACTCGCCGGGTTTGAACAGGGACTTGCGCGCCTTCTCGTCGATCACCGCCACCTGGGCGGAACCGGCGAAATCCATGGCATTGAGGTAGCGGCCTTCGACCAGCTTGAGCTTGCGCGAGGCCAGGGTCTGCGCCTCGGCGCCGAGCACGCTGACCATGGCATCACGCGAGCCATGGCGTGCGGTCAGCTGGGTCTCGCGCTCCACCGTCACCGCCTTGACGCCGGGCAGGGCACGGATGGCTTCGATCTCGCTGGGCCGGAAGGCCTGGGCCTGGGTGCCGGGCGGCAGATTGGCATTGCCGCGGAACACCGGGATGCGGCCGGACAGGAAGCTGCCCACGTCTTTCTCGATGCTGCCGCGCGCTGCGCTGGTCAGGGCCAGGATGGACACCACCGCGGCAATGCCGATGCTGATGCCCAGCATGGACAGCGCCGTGCGCAGGCGGTTGCCCTGCAGCGACTGCACGGCCGACTGCAGCGCCTCACGCCACTGCATCTGCTGCCGGCCCCACCAGCTGCCGCGCGCCAGGCCCGCGGTCTCGCCGGCCAGGGGGCCGGGCAGGCGATGGTCGGCCGGTGTGCCGCTGTCCTTCAAGACCTTGCCGTCCTTGAGCTCGATGATGCGGCGCGCATGGCTGGCGACATGGGCGTCGTGGGTGACCAGGATGATGGTGTGGCCACGCTCGTTGAGCTCGCGCAGCAGGGCCAGCATTTCGGTGCCGCTTTGCGAATCGAGCGCGCCGGTGGGCTCGTCGGCCAGGATGATCTGGCCGCCATTCATCAGCGAGCGGGCGATGGACACGCGCTGCTGCTGGCCGCCCGACAACTCATTGGGCTTGTGATGCATGCGCTCGCCCAGGCCCAGGCGCGTCAGCAAGGCCTCGGCGCGCTCGCGTCGCGCGCTGCCGCTGGCACCGGCGTACACGGCCGGCAGGGCGGCATTGGCGCGCGCATCCATATGCGGCAGCAGGTGGTAGCGCTGGAAGATGAAACCGAAGCGCTCGCGGCGCAGGCCGGCCAACTCGTCGGGGCCCAGCTGGCTGGCGTCCTGGCCGTCGATCAGAAACTGGCCGACGGTCGGGTTGTCCAGGCAGCCCAGCACATTCATCAGCGTGCTCTTGCCCGAGCCCGACTGGCCGATCACGGCCACGAACTCGCCGGCCTGGATGCTCAGGTTGACGTCATCGAGCGCCGGCACGTCGATGGCGCCCAGGCGGTAGTGGCGGCCGACGCCGCGCAGTTCAATCAGAGGGTGCATGGCGATGCGGCCCGCTTACTTCGAGGCCGGCGCTGAGGCGGCCTGCTCTGCAGCCGAGGGCGGCGCCAGCAGCACCTTCTCGCCGGCCTTCAGGCCATCGAGCACCTGGACGCGGGCACCGTCCTGCAGGCCGGTGCGCACCTGGCGCGGGTGCTGCTTGTTCTGCGCATCGAGCACCTGCACGGCAAAGCGGCCGTCCTCGCTGCGCTCACCCAGGGCCACCATGGGCACGCTGAGCACCTTCTTGGCCGAGCCGGTCTCGACATTGACCTGCACCGTCATCTCGGGCAGCAGCTTGCGCGCCTTGTTGTCCACCTCGAACAGGACGTTGTAGAAGACCGCATTGCCGGCCCGCTCGGGCACCGGCTGGATCACCCGCACCTTGCCCTCGTAACGCTGCGCCTCACCGGCCAGGGTGATGAAGCGGGCCTGCTGGCCGACCTTGATCTGGGCAATGTCGGCCTCGGGCACGCGGGCGCGCACGGTGATTTCGTCCAGATTGGCCAGGGTCACCATCACCGGCGTGATCTGGGCGGCGATCACGGTCTGGCCCTCCTGCACCGGCAGGTTGACCACGGTGCCGTCCATGGGCGCGGTGATGGAGGTGTAGCCCAGGGAGAGCTTGCGTTTGTCCAGCTCGGCCTGCAGGCGCTTGAGGTTGGCGCTCTGGCCGCGCAGGTCGGCGTCCAGCTTGGCCAGTTCCGTGTCGGCGCGCTCGGCCTCGGTGGCTGCGGTGGCCTCGCCGGCCAGCAGGCGGCGTTGGCGCTCCACCTCGCGGCGGGCAATCTTCAGATCGGCCTGGCGCACTTCGATCTGCGCGGCCTGCTGGGCCACCGCGGCTTCGGCCTGAGCCACTTCGCTGCGGGCCAGCTCAGGGTCCAGGCTGACCAGCAGCTCGCCCTTCTTGACCTGCTGGCCCAGCTGCACATGAAGCTGGCGCACCTGGCCGCTGACCTGGGCGCCGACATCGACCTTGAGCCGCGGCTGCAGCACACCGGCCGCCTGCACCGTCTGGGTGATGTCGGCCAGGCTGACCTCGCCGCTGGGCGGCGCCGGCGGCGGCGGCGGCGGTGTGAAGTGGCGGTAGGCGGCATAGGCGCCGCCGATCAACACCAGCACGGCCACGCGCACGCGCCAGGATTTCAACCAGCGCCCACGCGCCGCCGAGGTCTTGCTGCTCTTGTTGCTCTGCACAGGAATCTTCCCCGCCAAAATGTAGTGTTAGAGGCGGAGGCGAATGTAGCAGGGGCGTTGTGGGCACACGCCCGGCGTGCGACCAGGTGCCGAAAGAAGCGACTGAACTGCTCGGCAGCTTCGACCGGCGACATGCGGCCGGCCTTAGCTCAGTCGGCTCGCTCGTCTCGCTCGGCTCACTCGGTAAATGCGCGCAGGTCCAGCAGGCTGCGGCCGTCGTCGGCCAGCAGGCGGAAGCGGGCCGGCTGCTCCTCGGCATCCAACAGCACAAAGCCCTGGCTGCTGGCTGGCACGCTGCTGCCGCAGCCGCTCGCGTTCAGGCTCACGGCCAGGCCACCGGCGCCGGCCTTGGCATCCAGGCGACCGCTGAGCTTGCAGGGGCTGGCGCTGCCGGCGCTGAGGCTGCCATCCGCGGCGATGCTGAACTGGGCCCAGATGCCCGGGGCCAGTTGGGCCACATAGCGGCCGGCCAGGCCGGCCAGGGTCGGCGCGGCCGGAGCTTGGGCCTGCTTGAAGCTGGACTGCAGGGCGATGCTGACATCGGCGGTGGCGGCCGGCACCGCCGTCCAGACGGCATCGGCCGCGCTGCGGCGGTAGAGGCGCTCGGCCTGCTCGGCACTGTTGTGCAAGACCAGCAGGCGGCTGCCATCGCTGCCCGAGAAGTAGCGGCCCAGCATCGGGGCCTCGGTCGTGCCGACGTTGACGAGATAGGTCCCGGGCGAGAGCTCGGGCACCTGGACCACGGGGGTGTCGTCGCCGCCGCCGTTGCAGGCGGCCAAGGCCAGCGTGGCCAGCAAGGACAGGAGACGGGCGCGCAACAAGGGAGAGGCTCGCATGGTGACCGCCCTCACTGGCTCAGCAGGTCACGCAGGCGCAGGCGCAGCCATTGCTGGCCGGCGGCGCGGTGGTCATAGGCCACCTGCATGGCCGTGACGGCGATGTCCTTTTTGTAGACGATGGATTCGTCCTCGGCCTGCGCTTCGGTGGCCGGGGCGGTGTTCATCTCCAGGGTCACGCCGGGCAGGTGCACCTGGCTCAGGCCGTAGCCGGCGGCCACCGGGTCGGCGCCCAGGTCCTTGACGAACTTGACCTTGTAGGCGTTGTAGCTGCCGATGCGGGCGAACTTCCATTTGGCGCCGTCCAGCACCTGCGGGAAATTGACATTCAGCGCCAGACCGGCCGGCAGCAGCGGGCCGGTGCCGGCCTTGGCCTGCAGGGCAGCGATCAGGTCCACGCTGAGCTTGGCCACCGTGGCCGACTTGGGCGCGGCCAGATTGACGTTGTCGGTGGTGTCGGCATCGGCGCTCAGGGCGATCGAGGGAATGCCGCGCGAGGCCGCGTTCTGGGCATTGCCGATGGTGCCCGAGCTGTTGACGATGTGGCCGACGTTCTGGCCTTCGTTGGGGCCGGACAGCACCAGATCCGGCGCCTTGCCCCAGCGGGCTTGCGCCTGCACATCGAGGCCGTAGAGCAGGGCCATGATGGGCGTGCCGTTGACGTAGTGGTAATCGCCGTTGGTGAAGCCGGCCTTGCTCATGGGGCCGGCGCCGGGCGCGCCCGCAGCGGCGGCGCCGTTCAGGCAGGGCGCCGTCAGCGGCGTCAGCGGGGTCAGGAACTTGACCGCGCCGCCCATGCCGCTTTGGCCGGTGCAGGGCACCGAGACGATCACATCATGGCCCTTGGCCTTGAGCGCCTCGTACAGGGCTTTGACATTGCTGGTCAGGCCGTCGTCATTGCTCAGGACGATGTTGAGGGCCGAGGCCGGCTGAGCCAGACCGGCCAGCAGCACGAAGGGCAGGAGGGGAAGCAGGCGAACGCGCATGGCGGTGAAGTCTCCGAAACAGCGGGAACACAATCGATCAATCAGGCAAGCACAAGGCCCGAGGGTGCTGAACCGGCGGCGGCACAGGGCCGGGCGCAGGCGACAGAACCGGTCGGGCCGCTTGGGTTCCAGTGTCCGGAGACTTCATGGCAGGGCGATGGCGCCGCCATGACAAAGCTGTGGCAGGGGCTGAGGCTGCGGCCTCAGTCGCAGCTCAGACGCTTTTCAGCGGCAGCGGCGCGCCGCTCTTGACGCAGCGGATGGCGAAATTGCTGGTGATGTCCTGCACCATGGGCAGGGCCTGCAGGCGGCGCACGATCTGCTCGTAGGCGCTGAGCTCGCCGACCACCACCTCGAGCAGGTAGTCATGCGCGCCGCTGACCACATGGCAGGCCACCACCTCGGCCATGGCCTCCATGGCCGCCTCGAACTGCTGCACCGCGTCCTCGCGGTGGTGCATCAAGCGCACATTGACGAAGACCGTGGTGGCCAGCTGCACCGCCTTGCGGTCCAGCACGGCGCGGTAGCCGGCGATGAAGCCCTCTTCCTCCAGGCGCTTGAGCCGGCGCGCGCAGGGGCTGGCCGACAAGGCCACCCGCTCGGCCAGCTCGGCAATGCTGAGGCGACCGTCGCGCTGCAGCAGCTCCAGCAATTGGATGTCGATTCTGTCCATGGCTTGTTTCCATCAAAGTTCGATGGATTATTGGCTGAAATCGGCTCAATCCATCGAAACCGTCGTCTGCAAGGCGCCAAATCACCCCGGTCAGCGCTCGAAAATTTGCGGCCTCGCAGTACCGATCCCGCTCGCCGCCCGCCATGAATCCCACGCCCCGCCCCCATCTCGCCGCCGCTGGCCTGCCCTCGCAATCCTTCGGTGCGCGCCGGCCGACGCAAGCCTGGTACCAGGGCGAAGCCCTGGGCTGGGCCGCGCTGGCGCTGACCCTGGTGATCTGGGCCGGCTTTTTCATCTCGCTGCGTGCCGGCGCGCGCGTGGCCCTGCCGCCGGTGGAGCTGGCCCTGCTGCGCTTCGGCCCGGCCGGCCTGCTGTTCGCGCCCCTGCTCTGGCAGCGCCGCGCCCGCTTTGCCGCCGTGCCGGCACGGCTGTGGCTGCTGATCGTGGCCGGCGCCGGCCTGCCCTACTTTCTGATCGCCGGCTGGGGCATGCGCCATGCGCCGGTGGCCGACGGTGCCACCCTGATCCCCGGCACCCTGCCCCTGTTCACCGCCCTGTTGGCCGCCGCCCTGCACGGCCGCGCGGCGCTGTCGCGCTGGCCGGCCCTGCTGTGCATCGCCGCCGGCGTGGCCACCCTGCTGGCCTTCAAGGCCGGGCAGGCTGATCTGGCCCAGGGCTACGGCCTCTTCCTGCTGGGCAGCCTGATGTGGTCGGCCTACACCCTGGCCCTGCGTGAGGCCAAACTGGCACCGCTGGAGGCGGCCACGCTGATCTCCACCGTGTCGCTCGTCCTGCTGCTGCCCCTGCTGGCCTGGCACTGGGCGCAGAGCGGCGGCCTGGCCTTGCCGAGCTTGAGCGGCTCGCAGCTGCTGCTGCAGCTGGGCCTGCAAAGCATCGGCGTGGGTCTGATCTCGACCCTGAGCTACAGCCTGGCGGTCGCCCGCCTGGGCGCGCAGCGCAGCGCCACCGCGGGCGCCCTGACCCCGGTGCTGGCCACGCTGCTGGCCATCCCGCTGTTCGGCGAACAGCCCGACGGCGCCACCTTGATCGGCATGGGTCTGATCGCCGGCGGCGTGCTCTGGAGCCAGCGGGCCCGCTGAAGCCCCCCCGGGTTTCCCCGCAGGTCAAACCGGGGAATGCCTTTCGTCATGGTTTTCAAACCTTGCCAGAATGCCGCAGCCTCGCGCCGACCGCGCCGAGCCCTGAGTTCTGGAAAGAGATGACCGCCATGACGAACAAGATCCGGCCCGCCCGTCTACCCGCGAGCAAGGCATTGGTGATCGCCTGCCTGGCCCTGCTGAGCAGCAGCGCCAGCTTCGCGCAAACAAGCACACCGAGCTACCCCGCGACCGCCAAGGTCGAGCAAACCGACAACTACCACGGCACCACCGTGGCCGACCCCTACCGCTGGCTGGAAGACGACAACAGCGCACAGACCAAGGATTGGGTCAAGGCCCAGAACCAGGTCACCGATGCCTACCTCGCGGCCATGCCGCAGCGCCTGCCGGTGCGCAAGCTCTACACCGAGCTCTACAACTTCGAGAAGTTCGGCGTGCCCTTCAAGGAAGGCGGCCGCTATTTCTGGACCCGCAACAACGGCCTGCAGCAGCAATCGGTGCTCTACACCGCCAAGTCGCTGAAAGACCAGCCCAGCATCGCCCTGGACCCCAACACCCTGAGCCAGGACGGCACCGTGGCGCTGAGCGGTTATGCCCCCTCGCCCAATGGCAAGCTGCTGGCCTACGGCAGCTCCAAGGCCGGCTCCGACTGGCAGACCTGGAAGGTGCGTGACCTCGCCACCGGCCGCGACCTGCCCGATGCCATCGAATGGGTGAAGTTCTCCAGCGCCACCTGGACGCCGGACGGCAAGGGCTTCTTCTACTCGCGCTACGACGCCCCGGCCGAAGGCGCGGCGCTGACCGGCGCCAACTACTTCCAGAAGCTCTTCTACCACCGCCTGGGCACGCCGCAATCGGCCGATGTGCTGGTGGCCGCCAACCCGCAGGAGAAAGAATGGGGCTTCAACAGCAGCGTCACCGATGACGGCAAACTGCTGGTGATCAATGTCTGGAAGGGCGGCTCCAAGAACGGCCTGATGGTGCTGCCCCTGGTCAAGGGTGGCTTTGCCGGCGGTGAGCCCAAGGCCATCAGCCTGGCCTTCGACGCGGCCTACGAGGCGGTCGGCGTGAACGGCCAACAGCTGATCGTCAAAACCAATAAGGATGCGCCGCGCGGCCGACTGGTGGCCATCAACCTGCAGGGCACGGGCAAGGAAGCCTGGAAGACCCTGGTCGCCGAAGGCCCCGACGCCATGACCGGCGCCTCCGCCGTGGGCGGCCGCCTGCTGCTGAGCTATTTGCGCGACGCTTCCACCCTGGTGCGCCGCCACGGTCTGGACGGCAAGCCGCAGGGCGAGGTGCAGCTGCCCGGTGTGGGCACCGCCAGCGGCTTTGGCGGCCGCGTGCAGGACCGCGAGACTTTCTTCAGCTACACCAGCCTGACGACGCCCAGCTCCATCTACCGCTACGACGTGGCCAGCAACAAGCTCAGCCTGTTCAAGCGCCCGCAAACCGCCTTCGACGCCGAGCAGTATGAAACCCGCCGCGAGTTCGTCACCAGCAAGGACGGCACGCGCTTCCCCATCTTCATCGCCCACAAGAAGGGCCTGAAGCTGGACGGCACGAACCCGACCCTGCTCTACGGCTACGGCGGCTTCAATGCCTCGATGACGCCGGGCTATGGCATCACCTCGGCGGCCTGGATGAAGATGGGCGGCGTCTACGTGCTGGCCTCCATCCGCGGCGGCGGCGAGTACGGCGCGGCCTGGCATGAAGCCGGCACCAAGCTGAAGAAGCAGAATGTGTTCGACGACTTCATCGCCGCCGGCGAATGGCTGGTGGCGCAGAAGTACACGCAGCCGGCCAAGCTGGCGATCAACGGCGGCTCCAACGGCGGCCTGCTGGTCGGCGCGGTGGTCAACCAGCGGCCCGAGCTGTTCGGCGCGGCCGTTCCGGCGGTCGGCGTGATGGACATGCTGCGCTTCCACAAGTTCACCATCGGCTGGGCCTGGGTGCCGGACTACGGTTCGTCCGAGAACCCCGAGGAGTTCAAGGCCTTGCTGGCCTACTCGCCCCTGCACACGATCAAGTCGGGCGTGAAGTACCCGGCCATCATGGTGACCACCGGCGACCACGACGACCGCGTCGTGCCGGCGCACAGCTTCAAGTACACCGCCGCCCTGCAGGCCGCTGACACCGGCCCGGCGCCCAAGCTGATCCGCATCGAGACGCAGGCCGGCCATGGCGCCGGCAAGCCCACCTCCAAGATCATCGAGGAGCGTGCCGACATGCTGGCCTTCTTCGCCCACACCTTCAACATGCCTCTGCCCTGAGCCTTCAGCGCGGAATCTACCCTAACCCCTGATTTCAACGAGGTGCACATGCGCAAGCATTCCCTGATTGCCCTGTTCGCAGGGCTGGCCCTGTCGTTGGCGGCGCAAGCCGCCGACCGCTGGCAGGTGCCTGTCGCCAGCAAGAAGCTGGCCAATGGCCTGACCGTGCTGGTCTCGCCCGACCACAGCTCCCCCACGGTCGGCGTCAGCGTCGTCTATCACGTCGGCATGCGGCTGGAACCCAAGAACCGCACCGGCTTTGCTCACCTGTTCGAACACCTGATGTTCCAGGGCACACCGAACGCGCCCAAGGGCGTGTTCGACAAGGTGATCACCGGCGGCGGCGGCAACAACAACGGCTCTACCCGCCCCGACTTCACCAACTACATCGAAACCGCCCCGGTCTCGGCCCTGGAATCCATCCTCTGGCTGGAAGCCGACCGCATGAAGACCCTGGACTTCAACCCCGCCACGCTGAAGAACCAGCAGGACGTGGTCAAGGAAGAGATCCGCGTCAATGTGCAGAACCAGCCTTACGGCGGCTTCATGTGGATCGACATCGGCGGCCTGGCCTTCGACAAGTGGGAGAACAACCACGACGGCTACGGCAGCTTCAAGGACCTGGAAAACGCCAGCCTCGACGATGTGCGCGCCTTCCACCGCGATTACTACGGCCCCAACAATGCCGTGCTGTCGATCGCCGGCGACATCACCCCGGCCAAGGCCTTCGCCCTGGCGGAGAAGTATTTCGCCGCCATTCCCAAGCGCCCGACCCCGGCGCCCAGCAATTTCAGCGAAGGCCTGAACACCGCCGAGCGCCGCCTGGTGCAGAGCGACAAGTTGGCCCAGGTGCCGGCGATTGCTGCGGCCTGGAAGATGCCCGAACGCGGTAGCAAGGACCAGCCGGCCATGGCCGTGCTCGGCGAGCTGCTGGCCGGCGGCGATGCCTCGCGCTTCTACCAAAGCCTGGTCAAGGGCCGCGAGCTGGCGCTGAACCTGGAATCGCTGTACGGCCTGACCAGCATCTGGGAGTACGACGGCCCGACCATCTTCACCGTCTTCGCCCTCTACAAGCCCGACAGCAGCGCCGATGCCTTGCTGAGCGCCATGGACGAGGAGATCGCCAAGGTGGTCAAGGACGGCGTCGATGAGGCCACGCTCAAGCGCGTCAAGACCCGTCTGCTGGCCGATTGGTACAACGGCCTGGAAAGCTTCCTGAGCCGCGCCGACACCCTGGCCAAGCTGCAGACCCTGTGGGGCGATGCCCAGGTGGTTAACAAGATCCCCGGCTGGATCGAGGGCGTCAAGTCCGCCGACGTGCAACGCGCGGCCAAGACCTACCTGACCGTGGCCAACCGCTCGGTGATTGACCGCAAGCCGGCCGCCATGCTGGCCGCCCCGGCCGCTGCGGCCGATGCCGCCAGCAGCGCCAAGCCCTGAATGCGAGACCGGAGCCCTTCATCATCATGAAACAACTCAAGCTCACTCCCCTGATGCTCGCCGCCGTGCTGGCTGTCGCGCCCCTGGCTGCCAGCGCCGCCGAAGCCGTCAAGATGCCGGCCGACCTGCCCAAGTACGGCCAGGACAAGCCCATCCCCGTGCCCCACATCAGCAAGAAGACCCTGGCCAACGGCCTGGAGGTCTGGGTGCTGCCGCGCCAGGGCCTGCCCCGCGTGGACTTCGTGCTGGCCCTGCGCGGTGCCGGCTATGGCGCCGACGCTGCCGATGCCCCAGGCCGCGCCAAGCTGCTGGCCGGCCTGCTCAACGAAGGCACGGCCAAGCGCGACTCGCGCGCCATCGCCGAGGCCGCCCAGGGCATGGGCGGCGGTGTCGGTGCCGGCGCCTCGAACGACGGCATCACCCTCAATGCCTATGCGCTGAAATCACACGCCAGCGACATGCTGCGCCTGCTGGCCGAAGTGGCTCGCCAGCCCGCCTTCCCCGAGGGCGAAGTGGCCCTGGCCAAGGCCAATGCCCTGCAAGCCCTGAAAGTGGCGAGCGCCCAGCCCGGCTTCCGCGCAGAGAAGGCGCTGAGCCAGGCCATCTATGGCGAGCACCCCTACGGCCGCAGCCAGGAAACCGCCGAAAGCATCAACGCGGCCACGGCCGAAGCCCTGCGCGCCGAGCATGCGCGACGCTTCCGCCCCGATCGTGCCCTGCTGGTCATCACCGGCCAGATCAGCGCGGCCGAGGCACTGAAGCAGGCCCAAGCGGCCTTTGGTGACTGGCAGGCCCAGGGCCCGGCGCCGGCCGAGATCGCCGCAGCGCCCACCAGCGCCGCGCCGCAACGCCTGCTGCTGGAGCGCCCGGGCAGCGTGCAGAGCACGGTCCGCCTGGGCCGCCCCGGCATCGCCGCCACCAGCGCCGAACAAGTGCCGCTGCGCCTGACCAGCACCATCCTGGGCAGCGGTTTTTCCAGCCGCGTGAACCAGAACCTGCGCGAGGAAAAGGGCTACACCTACGGCGCCAGTGCCGGTGGCCGCTCCTTCCGCGTCGGCGGTGCCATCACCGGCGGTGCCGATGTGCGCAACGAAGTGACCGGCGCTGCGCTGCAGGAGTTCATCAAGGAGTACCGCCGCATCGGCAGCGATCTGGTGCCCGCGGACGAAATGGAAATGAGCAAGCGCTATGTGGCCGGCACCTACCTGCTGACCACCCAGCTGCAGGGCGCGGTGGCCCAGACCCTGGCCAACAACTGGCTGGTCGGTCGCCCGGCCGAGTACCTGGGCGAGTATGTGCCGCTGATCCAGAAGGTCACGGCCGAGCAGGTGCGCGAGATTGGCAAGAAGTACTTCTCGCCCGAAACGCAAAGCCTGATCGTGGTCGGCGACCCAAGCGCAGTGGCCGAACAGCTGAAGGCATTCGGCGAGTTCAAAGTCAGCCGCTGATCACCGCAGCACTGCTTCAGCGCGGGACAGATGGGCAGGGCCGCAAGGCACCTGCCCTTTTTTTCCTTGGCCCGAACTGGACACGGTCGGGCGCATGAATCGGGGCTTGCCCGGCCCAGGCGCTTTGTGCCGATTTCGGTCGGCCCGCTGCCGTTTGCCATCAAGACGAGGGAGGGTGGTTTTTCTATTCTGAGCGGATCCCCAAAAGAACCACGAGGAGACGCATGAACAAGAAATCCTGCCCCCAACTCAAGTCCATCGCCCTGGCCTCGGCCATGGCCTGCTGGGCCTTAAGCCACAGCCCCGCCGCCCATGCCCAAGGCAAGGATGCAGCGGCCGAGCCGCAGACGCTGAATCGCGTGACGGTCACCGGCTCCAACATCAAACGCACCGATCAAGAAAGCTCGCAGCCCCTGCTGGTCTTGCGCAAGGACGAGATCCAGGCCTCGGGCGCGCTGACGGTGGGCGATGTGCTGGCCAATCTAAGCAACAACGACCGCAGCGCCATCAGCGACCTGGGCGGCGCCAATTCCTGGGCCAGCGGGGCCTCGGGCGTGTCGCTGCGCAATCTGGGCACCGGCGGCACCTTGACGCTCTTGAACGGGCGCCGCCTGGCCAGCTACGGCTTTGCCGATGGCTTGCAGCTGAACTTCACCAATATCGACGCCATTCCCGCCAACATCATCGAGCGCGTCGAGGTGCTCAAGGACGGCGCCTCGGCCATCTACGGCTCGGACGCCATCGGCGGCGTCATCAACGTCATCACCGTCAAGGACTTCAGCGGTGTCGGCCTGCAGCTGAGCGCGCAGCGCAACTTGAAGAAGAGCTTTCTGGACGCCGACCAGCAAGCCTCGGTCACCGTGGGCCACGGCAATCTGGCGACGCAGGGCTACAACGCCTACGCGCATTTGGAGGTCTACAAACGCGGCAGCTACAAAGACAGCGCGGTGCGTGATCTTCTGCCCGATTGGTATCTGGAGCAGAACCCCGCGCGTGGCCAGCGTTCGGCCGGCGCCTTCCCCGGCAACTACACCGGCAGCTATCCAGCCGACTACAAAGACCCGGCCCTGGCCGGTACCCGCATCAACACCCCGGCCCCGGGCTGCGCTGCAGCAGACCTGATGGGCGGCGTCTGCCAGTACGACTACTGGAAAGACAGCGACGCCCGCCCGGCCACCCGCCGCGTCACCTTGCTGGCCGGCGCGCGCATGACGATCAACAAGGACCTGAGCGCCTTTGCCGAGTTCCAAGGCGCCGACATTCAGGCCAACTACCACACCAACATTCCGCGCAGCAATCCAGGCAGCGTCAGCACCTGGTACGACAGCATCAAGGGCGAGCTGCAAAGCTTCACCGACCCGCGTCTGCCGGCCGACCATCCGAACAACCCCTACGGCTTCCCCATCGGTTTGAACTACCGCTTTGTGGACCACCCGGACATGTTCAAGAACATCGGCGCCTCGCGCGACTTCCGCCTGTTGGCTGGTGTGGAAGGCTCGGCCTGGGGCTGGGATTTTGATGGCGCGCTGGGCATGATGCAGTCCAAGGCCACCCAGCGTCAGCACCTCTACAAAGACCGCTTCGGCTACGCAGAGGCCATCACCAGCGGCACCTACAAGTTCGGCCAGACCAACCCGCGCGAGCTGCTGGAGAAGATGTTCCCCGAGATGGGCTCTTCGGGCACCTACACCCAGCAGTTCGCCGATGCCAAGGGCTCGCGCGAGATCGGCCGCCTGCCCGGCGGACCCATCATGCTGGCGCTCGGGGCTGAGCTGCGCCATGAGAAATTCGAGCACCGCAGCATGGACAACATCTTGCAGGCACGCATCGTCAGCTTCTCGGGTGTGGACATCTCGGGCAAGCGCAATGTGGGCGCCTTGTTCGGCGAAGTGAACCTGCCCTTCACCAAGCAGATCGAGGCCACGCTGGCCCTGCGCGGCGACAAGGTCTTCAAGGGCTTTGGCGCGGTCACGCCCAAGATGCAGCTGGCCTGGCGGCCGATGCGCGAGCTGATGCTGCGCGGCACCGTCACCCAAGGCTTCCGTGCACCCAGCCTGCCCGAGACCGGCAATGGCGGCGCCTCTTGGTTCAACAACGGCTATCTAGACCCGAAACGCTGCGACACCGCCAAGCAAATGCAGGCGGTGCTCAAGACCGGCAATGCCAGCGACCAGCTCGATGCCACCGAGGCCTACAACTCGGGTTGCTCGGTCAGCTTCCCTTCGGCCATCACGCCCAATGGAAACTTGAAGCCGGAGTCCTCGAACAATGTCTCCTTCGGCATCGTGACCCAACCGACCGACAACATCAGCTTCACGCTGGACTACTACAAGATCCAGCGCAAGGACGAGATCGGCGTGCGCGATGTCAACGAGGTGCTGGCCAATGAAGACGCCAACGCCGGCTTGCTGCCGCGCGACCCGGTCTCGGCGCGTGACAAGGACCTGGCCAAGCGGGTCAAGGAGCTCTCAGGCAAGGACATCGGCTTCGCCGTTGGCTCGGTGCGCTCGCTGGGCCTGCAGTACCAGAACATGAACAAGACCCAAGTCTCGGGCCTGGATCTGGACCTGCGCAGCCGCTGGAAGTTGGGCGCTTGGGGCCAGCTGGATGCGGGCATTGAAGCCAACTACCAGCTCGATGTGCGCTACTGGGACCACAGTGCCCAGGACTACACCGAGAACCGTGTCGGCTACCGCGGCACGCCGCGCCTGCATGCGATCTACAAGATCAACTGGGGCCTGGCCGACTGGAAGCTGGGTGCCCGACTCCACCAGTACTCCGGCACCCGCTTGAGCGCCGCGGACTGGGACACGGACAACAGCATCGAAGGCTGCGCCGAGCGCGATGTGGCCGAGGCCGATTGCCGCATCAAGCCCTGGCTGAGCACCGATCTGTGGCTGCAGTACAGCGGCTTCAAGAACTTCACCCTGTCCGCCAATGTGCTGAACGCTTTGAATCAGAAGCCCTTGGTGGAACTGCGTCCCGGCTCTTCATTGCCGCTGGGCGGCCGGGTCTTGAAGGTCAATCTGGAGGCGCGTTTCTGATGAACGACACCAAACCCGCGCTGCGTGCGCTTGCTGCGGCCTTGCTGCTGCAGCTGTCGGGTCTGTGCTCTGCGCAGGCGAACGGGGAAGACCCCTACCTCTGGCTGGAAGAGGTGCAGGGCGAGCGGGCGCTCAGTTGGGTGCAGGGCCAGAACGAGGCGACTTTGGCGGCGCTGCAGGGCGGCCCGCAAGCCTCGAAGCATTCAGCGCTGAGCCAGAGCCTGGCCGAGGTCTTGGCCTCACCCAAGCGCCTCGCCCATGCGCAGCAGATGGGCGGCTACCTCTACAACTTCTGGCGCGATGCGGCCCACCCTCGCGGCTTGTGGCGGCGCACCACGCTGGCCTCGTATCGCAGCGAGGCGCCGCAGTGGGAAACCGTGCTGGATGTGGACCGTTTGAGCCAGGAGGAGGGTGCGCCCTGGGTCTGGGGAGGGGCCAACTGCCTGCTTCCCCAGACCCAGCGCTGCCTGCTCACCCTGAGCCGGGGCGGTGGCGACGCCCATGTGCTGCGCGAGTTTGACCTCGGCACGCGTCGCTTTGTTGCGCCGGCCTCGGGCGGCTTTGCACTGCCTGAAGCCAAAGGCTCGGCCACCTGGGTGGACCGCAACACCCTCAGTGTCGCCACCGATTTCGGTGCTGGCAGCATGACGGATTCGGGCTACCCGCGCCAGGTCAAGCTCTGGAAGCGGGGCCAGCCCTTGGCGCAGGCCCGACTCTTGTTCGAAGCGGCTCCGCAGGACGTCAGCGTTTGGACCTGGGCCGAGCAAATCGGCCAGGAACGGGTGCATGTGATCGAGCGTCGCACCAGCTTCTTTGCCGGCGAGCAGCATGTCCTGCAAAAAGACGGTCGCCTGCAGGCCTTGAGCAAGCCGGCCGACGCCAGCATGAGCCCTTTTGCCGACCAGTGGCTGATCGAGCTGCGCTCCGATTGGAAGTTAGGTGACAAGATCCATGCCGCCGGCTCCTTGCTGGCGATTGCGCGGGCCGACTGGGCGGCCGGCAAGCGGCAGTTCCACACCTTGTTCAACCCCACGCCGCGCAGCTCGCTGCAAAGCCATGTGGCCACCCGCAGCGCAGTGCTGGGCGTGCGCATGGAGGACGCGCGCCAGCAGCTGGTGCAGTGGCGCTACCAGAAGGGCCAGTGGCAAGAAGCGCTGCTGCCGGCGGGTGATCTGGGCAGCTTGAGTGTCAGCGCCTTGGCCGGCCAGCAGGCGGATCACTACCTGCTGACCCGCAGCGATTTCCTCACCCCGGCCCGGCTGGAGTTGGGCGAAGTGGGGCGCGCCGAGCGCCAGCTCTTGCAGGCCCTGCCCGAGTTCTTTGATGCCAGCACACACGAGGTGCAGCAGTTGCAGGCGCGCTCGAAGGACGGCACCGCCGTGCCCTACTTCATCGTCAAGCCGCGCGGAGACATGCCCATGGACGGCGCGCCCACCCTGCTCTACGGCTACGGCGGCTTCGAGATCTCGATGAAGCCCAGCTACAGCGGCATCCTGGGTCGTGCCTGGTTGTCGCACGGCGGGGTCTATGTGCTGGCCAATCTGCGCGGCGGCGGTGAGTTCGGCCCACGCTGGCATCAGTCGGCCCAGCGCGAACATCGCCAGCGCAGCTTCGATGACTTCATCGCGGTGGCCGAAGACCTGATCCAGCGCGGCATCACCCGCCCGGCGCGCCTGGGCATCATGGGTGGCAGCCTGGGCGGCTTGCTGACCTCGGTGGCCATGGTGCAGCGGCCCGAGCTGTTTGGCGCGGTGGTCAGCCAGGTGCCGCTGACCGATATGCGGCGCTATCACCGCATGCTGGCGGGCGCGTCCTGGATCGAGGAGTACGGCAACCCCGACATCCCCGAGCAATGGGCCACCATCTCGCGCTATTCACCCTATCAGAACGCCAGCGCCGCCAAGCCCTATCCCAAGGTGCTCTACACCAGCTCCACCCTGGACGACCGGGTGCACCCCGGCCATGCCCGCAAGATGGTGGCACGGCTGCAGGAGCTGGGCCAGCCGGTGCTCTACTGGGAGAACCGCGAAGGCGGACATGCGGGCGCATCGACGCCGGCGCAGCAAGCCCAGCTCTGGACTCTCAGCTATGGCTTCTTGCGTGAGCAGCTGATGGGCCCCAAGCCCGGCCCTGCATCACCGTAAAAACAAAGTTAGGGCTTCTGGCATCAGGCAGCGGCACGCCAAGGCGCGCCGCTGGGCTGTTGCCCTTGTTGGAGGCGCCGGTACTGCGAAGGCGTCAGGCTGGTGGTGGCCTTGAATTGGCGGGTGAAGGCGCTTTGGTCGCTGTAGCCGCATTGCATGGCGATGGCCGCCACACTCAGATCGGGCGCTTCGACCAAGAGGCGTCGTGCGGCATCGAGGCGCGCTTGCAGCAGCATCTCGCGCGGGCTGAGGTGAAAGATGCGCTGGAACAGATGCTCCACCCGGTCCAGCGTCAGCCCCGCAGCACGCGCCCAGTCTCCCAGATGCAGGGGCTGGTCGTAATGGCTGCGAATCTGCTGTGCCAGCTCGGCAATCTGGCCATAGACCGGATGGCTCTGGTCGGGCCGCCCCAGATCACGTGAGATGCCCACCACGCCCAGCACCGCGCCGGGTCGCTCGCCACAAGGCTCGTCGCGCAGCGGCAGCTTGTGGGTCAGGCACCAGCCGGCGCCGCCATCGGCATAGAGGTGCAGCTCCAGATGGCGCTGCATGGCCGCGCCGCTGCTGATGACGCTGCGGTCTTGCACCCAGAAGGCCTCGCCCATGGCGCCGGGAAAGATCTCTTTGGAGGTGCGGCCCAGCAAGGCTTGCTTGGAGCGTTGTGCACTGCGCCGCACCAAGGTCTGGTTGACGCGCAGATAGCGGCCATCGCGGTCCTTGACGAAGAACACCACGTCGGGCAGCGGGTCGAACAAGGCTTCGACCAGGCTCAGCTCGCACAGGCGAAGGGCATTGTTTTGCATGGCGACTTCACCATTGAACTCAAGGCATGGCTGACCATCACCAGGGTCAAGAATCGATGAAGCGGGTTCCGTTGCAGAGGCCGGGCCCGATGCAACACCACTTCAAAAGAACCTCAGGAGCCGGCTTCGATCGGCATTGAGACTGAGTATATGTTTAATATATCTATATCAAACTCGGGAAAACCATCGCTCTTGCAGTGGCGCAATACGCTCATTTCGGACGCGGCAGGTCAGGCCCTGCCTTTGACAAGGCGAGGGTGGGGCCTCAAGGACTGGAGCGCCTCGGGGCCGAGGCGCCGGCCATGGGTGGCTCCGGGCGCAGCCCGCCAACCCGCGCCGCAGCCTGATGCATGGCTTCGGCCCGTTGGCGTGCAGCGGCCTCAGCGCCAGGGCGAAACTGATCACTCTGAGCCTGGCGACTGAGTGACCAGTCGGCCGCCGAGTAGCGGGCGCTGCCCTGGCGACACTGGCGGGCGCGGCCGATCTCTTCCTTTAGAAAGCGCTGCTCGGCCGGCCCCAGGCTGCTGGTCGTGGCGCGGGTTTCCATGGCGGCGATCTCGATGTCATCCGGGCAGACATTGCCAACCAGGCGTGGCGCAGCGGTGCCCGATGCCGCCCGCTCGGCCGCCACCACATTGGGCTGCAGCACACGCGGCGACAAGGTGTCGCCCTGGGCCGGGCAGGGGCGGTCGGAGTAGCGGACCTGGCCGTCCTGCAGGCATTTCCAGATCTCGCCCGCCTGGGAAACGCCAGCCAGAACAGCCAGAAACAGGGCCAGGCCGCGCAAGGTCTTCTTCTTCGTCATGGCTTCATCAACGCCTCGTGACAGGCGCAGGCCTCGCCGTGCGCCGCGGCCACCAGCTCCTGCAGCACGCCGCAGGCCTGGCTGCCAGCGGCATGGGGATGCAGATGGTGGCGCCCGTCGCAGCGCGCCTTCAAGGCCACCAACTGCTGCTCCAGCGCCAGCATGGAAGCCAGGCGCGCGCGCACCCTTGCCAGCTGCGCCTCGACCAGGCCGTCGACCTGGGCCAGCTGCTCGGCGTCCTCGGTGTCCAGGCTGGCCAGCAGCTGGGCCACATCGGCCAGGGACATGTCCAGCGCCCGGCAGTGGCGGATGAAGGCCAGGCGCTCCAGATGCGCATGGGCGTAGTCGCGGTAGCCGTTGTCGCTGCGCGCCGGGCCGGGCAGCAGGCCGCTTTTTTCGTAGAAGCGGATGGTTTCGATGTCCACGCCGGTGGCCTTGCTGAGTTCGCCGATGCGCATGAGGTCGCAGGCCCGTGATTCGGGCGGTCTGAGCTGAAAGAGCAAGCATAGCGCTGATTGTCTGGAGCTACTCCAGGCTATGTCCTGCCGCCCCTGCCAAAAGACACCCCCCGGTTCGTTGCCCCCTGGTGGGAACCCGAACAAGCCAGGCAACAGGCCACAGCGACAATAGCGGCCCAAGCCGCCAGGAGAGACCCTCCAGGCGGTTTGCCTTTTGTGGGCCCCTGAGGGACATGGGTCGGCACGAGGCACGTCATCCATCAAGACCAAGAACGGAGAGTCGTTTGAACACCAAAATTCAAACTGCGGGGCCCAACACCATCCTCGGCCACCCCAACAGCCTGTTTGTCCTGTTCTTCACAGAAATGTGGGAACGCTTCTCCTACTACGGCATGCGCGCCCTGCTGGTGCTGTTCCTGGTCTCGGAAGCGTCCAAGGGCGGCTGGGGCTGGAGTCGTGCCGACGCCACCTCGCTGTACGCCTGGTACACCATGCTGGTGTACTTCACCCCCATCCTGGGCGGCTATCTGGCTGACCGTTACCTGGGCACCCGCCGCGCCGTGGTGCTGGGCGGCTTCATCATCGCTGCCGGTCACGTCTCGCTGTTCTTCGAGACCATCCCTTCCTTCTACTTGGGCCTGGGCCTGGTGATTGCGGGCACAGGCCTGTTCAAGCCGAACATCTCGGCCATCGTCGGCCAGCTCTACAACAAGGACAACGAAGGCAGCCGTGACGGTGGCTACACCCTGTTCTATATGGGCGTGAACGCCGGTGCCTTCTTCGGCATCTCGCTGTGCGGCTACATCGGCGAAAAAGTGTCCTGGAACCTGGGCTTCGGTCTGGCCGGCGTGTTCATGATCCTGGGCGCCCTGCAGTTCTATTTCAGCCAGGCCATCTTTGGCGACATCGGCACCGCGCCGAGCAAGGAAAAGACCGCCGCCGCCAAGGCAGCCGATGACACGCCCGCCCATGTGGTGGCCGATCGCCTGAAGGCCATCTTCGTGTTCGCCTTCTTCACCATCTTCTTCTGGTTCGCTTTCGAGCAGGCCGGCGGCTCCATGACCATCTTCGCGGCCGACTACACCGACCGCACCCTGGTCGGCACCAGCGGCCTGGTCTTCAAGGTCATCAACTCGCTGATGACGGTGATCCCGGCGGCCATCCTGACCTGGCTGCTGTTCCAGCTGCACCGTGCCACAGGCAAGAGCCAGTGGCTGGGCAATCTGCTGCTGGTCCTGGCCTTTGCCGTGATCTGGGGCCTGGTGATCTGGATGCTGGGCCGCGAGTTCGCCATGGACCAGAGCGAAGTGCCCGCCACCTGGTTCGGCGTGCTGAACTCCTTCTTCCTGGTGATTCTGGCCCCCGCGTTCTCCAAGATGTGGGAAAAGCACTGGAACCCGAGCGGCCCGGTCAAGTTCGGCGTCGGTCTGGTGCTGCTGGGTCTGGGCTTTGCGGCCCTGGCATTTGGCGCGGCAGGCATCCCCTCGGGCGCCAAGACGGCCCAGGTCAGCATGCTCTTCCTGTGCCTGGCCTATCTGCTGCACACCATGGGTGAGCTGTGCGTGTCGCCGGTGGGCCTGTCCTACATCTCCAAGCTGGCCCCCGCGCGCCTGCTGGGCCTGATGTTCGGCGTCTGGTTCCTGAACTCGGCCATCGCCAACTTCATCGGTGGCAAGACCGGTGCCTACATCGACTACATCTCCTCGACCTACTCGATGTCCACCTTCTTCCTGATCTTCACCGTGATCCCGGCTGCAGCCGGCCTGGTGCTGATGGCGCTGTCGCCCTGGATGAAGAAGAAGATGCACGGCGTGCACTGAGCGCCCCCCTCGACAACCGGGAGGTCCCGGCTCAAGGCCCCGCATTGCGGGGCCTTTTTCTTTGGTTTTTCAAGAACTTGTGACCCCAATGCGTGAATCTTTCACATCGGCACAGATCACCATTCACCCTCCGCAAGTCCGCACTCTGCCTAAGCTGGAAGCCCGGCGTGTGGCGGCCCCTCCGAGCCCTGTGCACGCAGCCAAGCCAGGAGATCGGCATGTGGTCGACAGACTCTTCTTCTTCAGCAGCAGCCATGGCCTCGCTCGCATCCGCGATCACGCCAGGCCGCCACCCCGGTACCGAACGGCGCCAGGCCGAATCGCTGAGCAGCCATTGGCTGAGTTTGGTGCTGGAAGAGCTGGACTATGGCGTGGTGCTGCTCAACGCCTCCGGCCGTGTGCTGCATTGCAACTTGGCCGCGCGCCGCAGCCTCGATGAGGAACACCCGCTGCTGCTCAGCGGCAACCAGCTGCGCTGCCGCGACGCCAAGGACAGCACGCCCTTCAACGACGCCCTGCTGGCGGCGGAAAACGAAGGCCGGCGCTGCCTGCTGCGCCTGGGCGAGGGCGAACTGAGCAGCAATGTGGTGGTGGTGCCGCTGAACCGCAACGTCACGCAGGCCGCCGTGCTGCTGGTGCTGGAGCGGCGCCAGCTCTGCGGCGAGCTGGCCACGCAGTGGTTCGCCCTGCGCTACGGCCTGACGCCCACCGAGACCGAAGTGCTGAAAGCCTTGAGCCAAGGCGCACGCCCCGGCTCGGTGGCCGAGCGCCAGGGTGTGGCCATCTCCACCGTGCGCACCCAGATCCAGAGCATCCGCGCCAAATCGGGCGCCGACAGCATTGGCGAGCTGCTGCGCCAGCTGGCGGTGCTGCCGCCCCTGGTGTCGGCCCTGCGCATGGACAAGATCAATTGAGCGCCGCGCCTTTGCGTTGAGGCGCAACCGCCTGCAAGGCACGATCTACAAAAATCTCAGTGGGGCAAGCCCCTAAAAGGGGCGTCGCTCGAACGCCACTGTTCTGCGCAGTGTCTCTCGTAACATCCGGCCTTGCTGGCGGCCTTGGCGGCCGTCGCCCACGAGCAAGCCCGCATGGACAGCATCGACACGCCCACCCTTGAATCGGTCACCGCCGACCTTCCGCCCAGCCTTCGCCTGCTGGCCGCCCGTGGCATGGCACGCAGCTACCGGCGCGGCACCGTGCTGATCGAGGAAGGCTCACAAGGCGACAGCCTCTACCTCATCCTCAGCGGCAGCCTGCGCGCCTACGGCTGCGATGCGCGCGGCCGCGAGGTCACCTACGGCATCTACGGCCCCGGCGAGTACGTGGGCGAAATGAGTTTGGACGGCGGCCCGCGCTCGGCCAGCGTCATCACCGAGCAGGCCTCGCGCTGCGTGCTGCTGACCCGCGCCAGCCTGCAAGCCCATATCGCCGAGCACCCCGAGTTCGCCTTCGAGCTGCTGACCAAGGTGATCCGGCGCGCCCGCGCCGCCACGCTGTCGACCAAGCAGCTGGCGCTCAACGATGTCTACGGCCGGCTCAAGGCCTTGCTGGAAACCACCACCGCCACCAGCGACGAGATCTTGCTGACCCACCAGGCCATGGCCCAACGCCTGGGCTGCTCGCGCGAGATGGTGTCCAAGCTGGTCAAGGATCTGGAACTGGGCGGTTATCTCGAACGCGTGGCCAACGGCCGCTACCGCCGCCTCAAGGCCCTGCCCGCGCGCTGGTAAGCCGCCGCGGGCGCTGCTTCAAGAAGCCGGTCGCATCTGCAGCGGCGGGGCTACCTCGAAGCGCTGCGTGGGCTTGTCGGCCCGGGCGTACAAGCCCTCGACCTTGGGCAGATTGGCCTGAATGTCACGGATGCGGGTCGGGCCGGCCGGGTGGGTGGACAGCCATTGCGGCGGCGCGCCCTTGGAGACCTTGCCCATCTTTTCCCACAGGCTGATGCCGGCGCTCGGGTCATAGCCAGCGCGCGCGGCCAGCTCCAGGCCGACCAGATCGGCCTCGCTCTCATCCTCGCGGCTGAAGGTCAGGGTCAGCAGCTGGCTGCCCATATTGAGCAAGGTGTCGCCGACATTGCCCAGGCCCAGCAGGCTGGACAGGACATTGGCACCCAGCCGCGTGGCGGCCGTCTTGGCCATGCGCTCGCGCGCATGCTCGCGCAAGGCATGGGCGACCTCGTGGCCCATGATGGCCGCCACCTCGTCGTCCGAGAGTTTGAGCTTTTCCAGGATGCCGTAATAGAAGGCGATCTTGCCGCCCGGCATGCAGAAGGCATTGAGCTGCGGGCTGACGATGGCATTGACCTCCCAGCGCCACTGCTTGGCGCGGGCGTTCCAGGGCTCGGACTGGGGAATGATGCGCTTGGCGATCTCGCGCAGGCGGATCAGCTGCGGATGGTTGTTGGGCAGCAGGGCGCGCTGGTTGGCCGCCTCGCGCATCATCTGCTGGTACTGCTGCGCACCGGCCTGCTCCACCTGCTCGGCCGGCACCAGCTTGGTCAGCTTGCTGGGGCCGCCCACCTCCACGCCTTCACGCGCCCAGGCCGTGCCGCTCAGGGCGGGCGACAGCGCGGCGGCGCCCAGCAGGCCGGTGAACAGACGGCGCGAGCCCTTCTCAGGCCGGCAGCGGCCAGCCGCGCAATCGGGGCAGCGGCCGAAGCCATAGGCCGGCGCGCTGGGCAGATGCGGATCAGCCGCGGGATCAAAAAAACCAGGATCGGTGAGGTGGGACATGGTGCTCAGGACAATGCGGCCAAAGTTGGCAAAAACAAGCAGGGCAGGCGCCATTCTGAGGCCGTCCGGCGACAAATGCCCCCGTGCAAGAAGGCACAAGCAGGGATGGCCGACAATGCCGCATGCCCGCGACCCCCACTTCTCCTTTCGTCGTCCCGCCCGGTCCGGGCTTTGACAGCCAGCAATTTCGCTCCGCCCTGGGCATGTTCGCCACCGGTGTGACCATCGTCACCGCCCGCGCACCCGACGGCAGCCTGGTCGGCCTGACCGCCAACTCCTTCAATTCCGTATCGCTGAGCCCGCCTCTGGTGCTCTGGAGCCTGGCGCAAAAGGCTGGCTCCATGCCGGTGTTCAGCCGCGGCTCGCATTACGCGATCAACATCCTGGCCGCCGACCAGAAAGAGCTGTCGCAGCGCTTCGCCACCCGCGACATCGACCGCTTCGCCGGCGTGGCCTGGCGCGAGGGCGCCGGCGGCGCCCCAGTGCTGGACGGCGTGGCCGCCGTGTTCGAATGCGCCAACCGCAGCCAGTACGAAGAGGGCGACCACGTCATCTTCGTCGGCGAGGTGGAAAGCTGCAGCTGGCGCGAGGGCGCCCAGCCGCTGATCTTCCACGGCGGCCGCTACTACACCGAGCTGCCGCTCTGACGCGGCTGTACTGAGCTGCCCGGCAGGCGCTGCAACAGCGCCGTGCTGTCGGCCACGGCCTGCAAACGCTCCCGCAGATAGTCGGCCAACCGCGGCTGCTGGCTGAACACCACATTGAAGCGCAGATGGCGCGGCGCCTGGCCGGTGCTGGAGAAGGTGGGGCCGCCGACCAGCAGGATCTTGTTGCGGTAGGCGTCCTGCAGCAGCAGGTTCATGTCCACGCCCTCGGGCACCTGGCCCCAAAGGAAGAGGCCGCCCTCGCCGGGGTGGTCCATGGCGATGCCGGCCTCGCCCAGCTGGCGCGCGCTCAGCGTGCGCGCTTGCAGCAGGCGGGCCTGCAAACGCTCCAGATGCTTGCGCAAGCGGCCGGCCAGCAGGATCTCCAGCAGCACCCACTCGTTGAGCGCGGCGCCGGTCAGCACGGCGTAGATTTTCTCGCGCAGCAGGGCTTTCAGCAGGGCCGGGTCGGCCGCCACATAACCGGTTCGCAAAGCGGGGCTCAAGGCCTTGCAGAAGCTCGAGTAGTAGATGACGCCATCCAGGCCCGAGAGGGCCGCCAGGCGGGTGGCATGGCCCGGGTGGAAATGGCCTTGCACATCGTCCTCGGCGATCAAGAGCCCATGCTGGCGCGCGATCACCAGCACCTGGTGCAGATTGGCGGCGCTGCTGCTCCAGCCCGTCGGGTTGTGCAGCACAGTCTGGATGAAGAGCAGGCGCGGCCGGTGCAGGCGGCAGGCCGCCTCCAGCTCGGCCAGGTCCAGCCCATCGGGCCGGCGTGCGATCGGCACCACCCGCAAGCCCTCCTGGCGCAGGCGTTCGAACATCAGGAAGTAGCCCGGGTCTTCGACCAGCACGGTGTCGCCCGGGCGCAAAAAGGCGCGGCAGATCAGGTCGATGGCATGGGTACCACCGTAGGTGGTGAGGACGCGACCGGCATCCACGGCCAAGCCCTGGCCGCGCATCAAAAGGGCGATCTGTTCGCGCAGCTCGGGCAGGCCCTGGGGCGGGCAGCGCGAGGCCAGGCCGGCCGTGCTGCGGGCCAGGGCGCGCTGCACCACGCTGGCCGGCATGGCATCGGCCAGCCAACTCGGCGGCAGGGCGCCGCTGCTGGCCAGCAGCACGCCACTACGCTGGTCATTGGCCTGCTGGGCCAGCCAGACGCCTTCCTGCTCCTCGCCGGCCTCGAGCGCCGCCGCATCGGGCAACAGGGCCGGGCCGCCGCGCGGCTCGCAGACGTAGTAACCGGCCGTGCCGCGCGCATCGATCAGGCCCGAGGCCACCAAGCGGTCGTAGGCCGCGACCACGGTGTTGGGGCTGACGGCCAGCTGAGCCGCCAGCTGGCGGATGGACATCAGGCGCGCACCCGGCGGCAGCTGGCGCGAGGCGATGCGCTCGCGCAGGCGCAGTTCGATCTGGTCACCCAGGGCGATGGGAGAGTTGCGATCGAGCGGGTTCAGCATCGCCCGAGCTTAGCGCAGCAGGCTCAGCGCCAACACAACCAAAGAGCCGGCCATGAGCAGGTTGAAGACGCGGCGCTTGGCCGGGTCTTGCAGCAGCCGCCGGATCGCCAGGCCGAACAAGGCCCACATCGTCGAGCTGGGCAAGCCCACCAGCACACCCACCGCCGCCACCAGGCTGGCCCCGGCCCAAGGCCCCAGGCCGCTGGGCATGAAGACCGTGGCCAGGGTGATGGCCTTGACCCAGCTCTTCGGATTGACCGCCTGGAACAGCGCCGCCTGGGCAAAGCTCAGAGGCCGCGCATCCTGCTGCGCCGTGCCGATGCGCAGGCCGCTGAGCTGCCAGGCGAGGTAGATCAGGTAGAGCGTGCCCAGCACCCGCAGCACCTGGTGCAGCACCGGATAGGCCAGGAACAGGCTGCCCAGGCCCAAGCAGGTCAGCCAGGTCTGCACCCCCACGCCGAGGTTGCTGCCCAGCATCTGCGGCAGCGTGCGGCGGTAGCCGGCATTGGCCGCGGCGGTGGCCAGCATCAGGTTGTTGGGCCCGGGCGTGCTGGACATGAGGAAGCAATAGCTGGCCAGGGGCAGCAGCTCGGTGGGGGACGACAACATGGCGGCGGGGCTGGGGTGGCGGAGATTGGCAGGCAGACTAAGGCCGCCACGCCCCGGGGCCAAGACACAGCGCCCACCCCGCCCGCATGCGCTGTATCACTGCGCCGAGGGGTACAGCCGCCGAATGTGCCGGGCGGCGCTCAGCGCCGTCCCACCACGTCCGGCGCTTCCCCCGGGGCCGCAGCCTGGGCCGCCAGCTGCTGATCCAGCGCATCGATCACCCGCTGGTAGCGACGCGCCGCGCGCCAGTTGGCGGCCAGGACCAGGAGCAACACCAGCAGCGCACCGGCGTGGGTCAGCATGAACACCGTCTCCATGCGCTACGCCTCGTCACGCTCGTAACCCACCATGAAGCGGGCCAGCTCGGCGCCGTGCAGGGCCAGGGCCTGGCGGTAGCACTCGGCCTGCAGCTCGGCGCTTGGGGGGGCGGTGGCCGGAGTGGCGGCGGAAGTGGCGAAGGAGGCTCGGAGGCGTTGTTGTTGCTCTTCATGCAAGGGTCCAGGCTCGGGCGTTGAACACGAGGCGCGCCAGCGCCTTCGATTCGGGCAGTCCCCGGTCGGCAGGATTTCTTACACCGTCTTGTGCGGGGCTTGAAATGAGCCCGCACAGCCTCACGTCCCTGAGCATCATGCTGATCACCTGCCCCCACTGCCTGAGCAAGAACCGCGTGCCCGACGAGCGCGCGGCCCAAGACCCGGTCTGCGGCCGCTGCGGCCAAGCCCTGCTCAGCGGCGAGGTGCTGGCGCTGAGCGAGGCCAATTTCGACCGCGTCGTCGGCGGCAGCGAGCTGCCGGTGCTGGTTGATTTCTGGGCGCCCTGGTGTGGGCCCTGCCGGCAGATGGCGCCGCAGTTCGCCACCGCCGCGCGCCAGCTCAAGGGTCAGGCCCTGTTCGTCAAGGTCAACAGCGATGAGGCACCCCAGCTCTCGCAGCGCTTTGGCATCCGCAGCATCCCCACCCTGATCCAGCTGCAGGGCGGGCAGGAGCTGCAGCGCGTCAGCGGCGCACTCTCGGCCGCGCAGATCCTGGGCTGGATGCAGCAGCGCGGCTGAACGCTATCGCTGGAGCCTTCAGGCCCAGCGGCCCACCGGCATGGCCGGCGCGGCGCCCAGCACCAGGCGCTGCCAGCGGTAGCGCGCCAGAGCCAGCACCAAAAGCAGCACCAGGCCGATCTGACCCAGGATGGGCAGGCCCAGCCATTGCAAGCCTTGCAAAGCCAGCACCATCAGCGCGGTGGCGGCAAACGGCAGCAGGGCGCGGTGGCTGTTCGGCCGAGCCTCACGCGACCAGTCGCGCAAGACCACGGTGCAGCCAAACACCAGGTAGGCCAGGCACAGGTGCACGCCCAGCCAGTTCTGCGTCAGAGGCCCCGGCAGGCTCTGCAGGGCCGTGCACAACAGCAAGGAGATGCCCACACCCCAGAGCAGCTGGCTCAGCAGGCGCCGGGCCAGCATGCGGTTCAGCAGCTGGCCGCGCGGCGCGCCGGGCAGCAGCATCAGCAGCGCCTGCTCGCGCCGGCTGCGGTGCAGATTGGCCGGCACCGTCAACAGCACACCCAGGCACATGCTGGCCATGCCAAATGACAGGCCCAAGGAGCCGCGCTGCGTCAGTTCGCGCCAGAACTCTGGCCGCCCCCAGCCGACGGCCACGAAGACCGCTGCCAGCAGGACCAGCACCACCGAAACGGAGCTGAGCTGGCAGGTCCAGTGCGCCTGGCCCAGGCTGACCAGATCGATGCGCGCCATCACGCTGGCCGGCGTGGGCTGGGCCTGGCGCAGCAGGCGGCGCGTCCACAGCGGCTGCATCCAGCGGAAGAGCTGGCCCATGCGATCCACCGGCACATTGACCGGGGCATGGCTGGCCACACCCATGGACTGCGACTCGAACAAGCGGCGCCAGGTCTGGCGCGCCTGGAACTGGCGCGTATGCCGGCTGCCGCCCGCCTGGATCAGGCCCGCCACGCCCCAGGGCAGGAGCAAGAGCGACAGCGCAGTCATGCTCCAGGGCTGGCTTTGATGCCAGGCCAGCACCGCACTCCAAACAATCAGGACAGGCATGGATATCCCCCACCACGGTATGGAGAACAGAATCAAAGAGAGCCAGAACCAGAGCTGCACCCAGCGCGCCGTCAAGGCCAGCAAAAACAGCGCCAGGGCCACCCCAGGCAGCCAGGCCTGGCCACCAGGAAACTGGCTGGCCAACAGCGCCGCGCACAGCAGCGTGCACAAGCCATAACCCGCCACCGCCACGGTGCGCAGGCGCTGGACATGGCCCGGCACCAGGCGGGCGGCATGCGGGTGGTTTTGCGCCAGCAGGCCGTTGAAGCAGATCAGCCAGGGCACGGCCACCATGCAGGACAGGGTGACGGCGGCCACCCGCCACGCCAGCTCCGGCCGGGCCAGCCAGAAGCCCAGGCCCAGGGCCAGGCCAAAGCCCAGCAGGCTCAAGCCCCAGCCGATGAAAAAGGCCAGCGGTGAGGCATTGCGCTGCATCTGCCACGGCGCCAGCAGCAGCTGACGGTATTGCGACCAGAGCGCGCCCATGATCAGGTCAGCTCCACAAACAGGTCTTCGAGATTGAGGGCCTGCACGCTCAGGCCGGGCCCGTCTTGTGGCGCCTGGCCCGGGGCAAAGCGCAGCAGGCAACGCTCGCGGCCATCGGCCTGGGTCTGGCGGCGCAGCAGCTCGGCACTGCCGCCGGCCAGCGCGGCCTGGATCGCCGTGCTGGAGCCCACCACCAGGCGCACCTCTTCCAGCAAGCTGTCCAGCGGCGCCTGCACCGCGATGCGGCCCTGCTGCAAAAAGGCCAGGTTGAAGGCCACGCGCTCCAGGTCCGACAGGATGTGGGTGGAGAAGACCACGGTCGTGCCGCGGTCCAGCACCTGATCGACCAGCTCGCGCAGGAAGTCGCGCCGGCCCACCGGGTCCAGGCTGGCCACGGGCTCATCCAGCACCAGCAGATCGGGCTCATGGGCGAGGGCGCGGATGATGGACAGGCGCTGCTGCTGGCCACCCGAGAGGCGCGAGATCATCTGCTCGCGCGGAATGTCCCAGCGCGAGAGCAGGCCCTCGACCTTGGTCTCGTTCCAGCGCGGGTAAAAGCTCTTGAAGTAGGCCAGCAGCTGGCGCGCGGTGAAGCCCTCGAACAGATCGCTGTGCTGCGGCACATAGCCGATGCGCGCACGGGCGGCATCATCGAGCTCGGTGGCGGCCTGGCCGAACAGCTGCACCTGGCCGGCCTGGGTTTCGCGCAGGCCCAGCAGCGCCTCCAGCAAGCTGGTCTTGCCGGCGCCGTTGCGGCCCAGCAGGCCCACCACCTGGCCGGGCTGCAGCTGCCAGCTCAGCTGCTGCAACACCACCTTCGAGCCGTAGCTCAGCGAGATGTCACGCACATCGGCCGTCAGGCCGGCGGAGCCATCCAGCGAACCGCTCGCCGCCCAAACAGGCGCCGAGGCCGACGAGGAAGAAGAAGTAGACACAAGAACTGCGCTCATGAGGACGCTCCCTCTTGGAGAAGAATGGTTTCAAACAACTTCAGGGCGGCCGTGGCGGGCAGCTCCAGCTGGCGGGCCTGGGCCGCGGCCTCGCTCAGCACCGGGCGCAAGAGCTCGATGCGCTCGGCTCGCGGCTGCGCCTTTTGGTGTTGGGCCGCCACCCGCATGGCCAGGCCGCGGCGGCGCTCCAGCAAGCCCTCGGCCTCCAGCAGGCTGTAGGCTTTGGACACCGTCATCGGATGCACGGCCAGCTGCGAGGCCACCTCGCGCACCGAGGGCATCTCCTGCCCGGCCACCAGCTGACCGCTGGCCACACAACGGCGCAGCTGCTCGACCATCTGGCGGTAAATGGGCTCGGTCGATCCGGTGTTGATGCGGAAGGCGAACGGGCTGTGGTCGGGATCGTGGGGATCAGGGGGTGACAAGAAACCTCCGGCGTGTCGAAAACACGCCGCAGCAGGCTTCTCTGTCAACGTGTACTAGTATCGTAGTACACCTAGACAAACTTGTGCAAGTGCCATCGATGCGGGCAGCTCGCGAGCCGGGGCGCCGCGCCGGGCCCGCGACGAACCCAGAAGCCCAAGGGAGACTTACAGGGGCCGCGGTGCCCCGCACTCGAGGCCGCTCAGGCCGGCCTCGCGCACCAAGGCCTCCAGCGCCTGCTTGCCGGCCTCGTTGACGTAGATGCGAACCGGCGCGGTCAACGGGTCCTTGAACACCAGGGCGGTGCCAGGCAGGCGGCTCTCGTCGAAGGCCTCAAGCCGGAGGCCGCCATCGTCAAAGCGCTGCGAACGCTGCAGATCGACGCAGTCCAGGCGCTGCGTCACATTGAAGAACCAGCGGGGCTCGCCCTCGCAATCGAGCTCGAGCATCTGCCCGTAGGAGGCCAGAAACGGCCCCAAAGCCTCACGCGCGCGGGCATTGAGCACCAAGGCCCCGGGCACCAGCAGGCCCACATCGGCGCGCGGCTTCTGCTGTTTCTTGCGTGGCTCGACGACATAGCCGACCCGGGGCCGGTCCTGCCAATCCTTGGCTGTGCCGTCGGTGTCGAAGAGCTGTTCTTCGATGTTGTCGTAATCGCGCGAGACCAGCACGGCGAACTCATTCACGGCGGCACAACGCAGTTCCCAAATCGCCATCTCAGCGCCCCCAACTCACCAAGGAAAGACACCGGCCAGCAAATCGGCCTTGATGCCGCGCAGGCGCGACCGGCCGGTCTGGGCCTCGGTCTTGGGCACCAGGCGCAGCCGCGCATACACCGACGCATGATAGAGCGCGGTGTGGATCGGGCCGTGCTGCGGCGCGGCCGGATGGCCGGCCAAGCTCTGGCCCGCGCGACGCGGCAGGAACACGCCGTTGTCGGCATCGTTGATGGCGATGAACCAATCGAACAGCTTTTTGCGCGAGGGCTCGGCCTGCTCATCGCGCAGGGCGACGATGTGGTGGGCGCAGGCCTGCGCCGGCCGCGGGCTGCCGGACTGCGTCACCAGATTGCTCGCCAGGCGGCGGCGGTGGTTGTAGTCGGTGCGCCGCGCATGGGCCAGCAACTGCTGGGCGGAGATGGGCAGCTCGGTGACGCCATTCTGGTAGCGCACCCGCTGCTTGTTCTCCGCCAGCACGATCGCATTGCGAATCTCGTAGCTGTTGGCCTGGCGGTCATTGGCCGCTATCTGATTGATGCGGGTGGTCAGATCCATCATGCCTTCGGCAGGATCGGTGAGCGTCGCCGGTGGCGCCAGCTTGGGGTGGTTCGAAGCCAAGATTGCCTCCTCCATGGCTGCAGGGCAAAGGCCGCAGCCAAGCGCCGCAGCGCCTCCACAAAGAGGCGGGCAAAGTGTGCCATGCAAGCCGGGCGCGGCAGGCCGGTCTAACGCCCGGTTACATCTGCACCGGGCGGAATCTCAAATGGAAAGCGCAACGCCCATGCGGCGCTCGAGATAGTCCACATTCGGACCGTAACTGCGTAGCTTGGCCGCGAGATCCGGCCCCAGCGGTGAGGGCAGAAAACCCCAACGCCCCCAGAAGGCTGCCGAGTTCTGCACCGCGATCAAGCAGGCGCGGTCCAGGCCGCTGGCTTCCAGGCGCTCCAGGAATCGTTGCACCAAGGCTTGCGCCAGGCCGGTGCCGCGCGCCCTGGGGTCGACCGACAGGTCATGCAGATACAGGCAGTCCGGCTGCTCGGGCAGCACGCACTCCAGGGCATCCAGCGGCGGCGGCGATTCGGCCCGCCACGGCAGAGCGAACAGATAGGCCAGCAAGCCTGCGGTCGAGGTGCCTTCCGCCACCCAGCAATGCTCGGGCGCGGCCTGCAGCTTGGCCGCCAGAGAGGCTTCGGACTCGGGCACCAGCTCGGTGAAACAAGCGGCCTGGATGCGCAGCACTTCGTTCAGGTCGGCAGGCTGCATGAGGCGGATCAGATACGGGGATGACGAAGACATCAATCAAGAAAGACAAACAGGCACACATCGATCAGGCCGCGACACGCGGCGCCAGGGCATACCCAAGCCACCGTGCGCCGGCGAAGCCCGCGATTGTCGGCGCTGGCGGCGCGCGGCGGTGGAGCGCCGCCTCCAATCAGTCGGGCACCTGCACCCGCTGACGGATGTGCTTGAGCTGCACCACCAAGGTGAAGCTGATCAAGACCAGCAGGCTCCAGGAGCTCCACTTGCTCATATGCACCCGCGCCCAAGCCCCGAGCTGGTGCGGATAGGACCACAGCCCAAAGAAGGTGCCCAGGTTCTCGGCCAGCCAGATGAAAAACGCCACCAGCACCAGGCCCAGCCACAGCGGCATGCGCAACTCTCGCTCCTGCGGCCGGAACAGGATCTGGCTGCGCGCATACAAACCCATGGCACCGGCGGCCAGGTACCAACGCACATCCACCCAGAAATGCTGGGTGAAGAAGTTCAGGTAAATCGCCAAGGCCATCAAACCCGCGATCCAGTAAGGCGGGTGATGCAGCACCCGCAGCTGCAACAGACGCCAGGCCTGGATGATGTAGCTGCCCACCGCTGCATACATGAAGCCCGCGAACAAGGGCACGCCCAAGAGTTTGGTGTAGGCGAAGTCGGGATACGACCAGGACTTCACCGCCGCCGAGGTCTTGAAGACCTCGAGCGCAAAGCCGAGCACATGGAACAGGCCGATGGCCTTGAGCTCATCGCGTGACTCGCGCCCGCTGATCACCATGCCGGCCTGGATCAGCAAGGCAATCAGCAAGAGCAGGTCATAGCGAGGCAGACCCCACAAGCCCGCGCGCGGGACGCAAAAAACCGCCGCGAAAAACAGGCCAGCAAACAAACAGGCCTGCGCCTCCTTGCTCACAAAGCCCCAGAGCTCCCAGACCCACAGGCGCAGCCGGCCCGAACCAGGGCCGCGCTCGCGCGCGCTCACCTCATCAGGGCACCCAGGCTCGGAGCGGGGCGGGGGGTTCGGGTGCTGGGTCATGAGGCCTTTCTCGTCGCGGCAGCCAGGGTTTGAGCCCGCAGCTTAGCCGCGGCCGACTCTCTAAAATCGCGTCCATCATGCAATGCCACCCACTCGAACTCCTGGCTCCGGCCCGTGATGCCGACATCGGCATCGAAGCGATCAACCATGGCGCCGACGCCGTCTACATCGGCGGCCCCGGCTTCGGCGCGCGCGACAAGGCGCCCAACAGCGTGGCCGACATCGAGCGCCTGTGCACTCACGCCCACCGCTTCGGCGCGCGCATCTTCGTGACCATGAACACCATCTTGCGCGACGACGAGCTGGAGGGCGCGCGCCGCCAGGCCTGGCAGTTGTATGAGGCCGGCGTGGATGCGCTGATCGTGCAAGACATGGGCCTGCTGCAGCTGGACCTGCCGCCGCTGCAGCTGCACGCCAGCACCCAGACCGACATCCGCACGCCCGAGAAGGCGCGCTTTCTGCAAGACGTGGGTTTCTCGCAAATGGTGCTGGCGCGCGAACTGGACCTGGGCCAGATCCGCGCCATCCGCGCCCAGGTTCAAGAGGCCACACTGGAGTTTTTCATCCACGGCGCGCTCTGCGTGGCCTACAGCGGCCAGTGCTTCATCAGCCATGCCCACAGCGGCCGCAGCGCCAACCGCGGCAACTGCTCGCAAGAGTGCCGCCTGCCCTACACCGTGACCGATGCGCAAGGCCGCGTGATCGCGCACGACAAGCATGTGCTCAGCCTCAAGGACAACGACCAGAGCGCCAACTTGGAGCTGCTGGCCGATGCCGGCATCCGCAGCTTCAAGATCGAAGGCCGCTACAAGGACATGGCCACGGTCAAGAACGTCACCGCCCACTACCGCCTGCTGCTAGACGGGCTGATGGAACGCCGCAGCGACTACCGCCGCAGCAGCAGCGGCCGCTGCCGCTTCACCTTCACGCCGCAGCCCGAGCAGGGCTTCAACCGCGGCGGCACCGATTACTTCGTCAACGGCCGCAAGATCGACATCGGCGCCTTCGACAGCCCCAAGCATGCCGGCCTGCCGGTGGGCCATGTGGTGGCCGTGGCCGAGCAGCATTTCGATGTGGACACCGGCGACGCCACCCTTTCGCTCAACAACGGCGACGCCCTCACCTGGTGGGACCGCCAGGGCGAGCTGCAAGGCGTGCCCATCAACACGGTAGAGCCGCTGGGCGGCACCCGCTGGCGCGTGACGCCCAATCTGCACGGCAACCAGGAGGCCCAAAGCGTTGCGGAGCTCAAGGACCTGCGCCGCGACCTGGCCCTGAGCCGCAACCGCGACATGGCCTGGGAGCGCCTGCTCGCCAAACCCTCGGCCGAACGCCGCATCGCCGTGGACCTGAGCCTGGCCCAGACCTGGGTGGACGGCCAGCCCGGCTTCGAGCTCAGCCTCAAGGACGAAGACGGTCACCGCGGCGTGGCCCGCGTCCAGCATGCCCACGAACCCGCGCGCGATGCCAAGCAGGCCGATGCCACGCTCAAGGACCAGCTGAGCAAGCTGGGCACCACCATCTTCGAAGCCCGGCGCGTGCGCCTGGCCTGGCGCGAGAGCACGTGTTTCCTACCCGCCTCCCTGGTCAACCAGCTGCGCCGCGAGGCAGCCAGCGCGCTGGAAGAAGCCCGCGCCCAAGCCTTCGAGCGCCTGCCGCGCGCCACGCCGGTGGAGCCGCCCGTGCCCTACCCCGAGGACACGCTCAGCTACCTGGCCAACGTCTACAACGGCCAGGCCGCCGCCTTCTACGCCAAGCATGGCGTCAAGGTCGTTGGCGCGGCCTACGAGAGCCACGAGGAGCTGGGCGAAGTCAGCCTCATGATCACCAAGCACTGCGTGCGCTGGAGCCTGAGCCTCTGCCCCAAGCAGGCCAAGGGCGTGACCGGCGTGCAAGGCACGGTGCGCGCCGAGCCCCTGGTGCTGCAGCATGGCGACGACCGCCTCACCCTGCGCTTCGACTGCAAGCCCTGCGAGATGCACGTGGTCGGCGCCATGCGCAAGAACGTGCTCAAACAGCTGAAGGCCGAGCCCATGACCTTCTATCGGACGAGGCCGGCGGCGAGGGTGTGAAGAAAGAAGGAAAGAGCGGCGATGGGCAGGTCCCGATGCAGGCATGATCCGCGCCCGAGGCACTCAGCGCTTTCGCACCCATGCTCCAACTTCTGAAATCCCTGATCGGCACCACGAAAGACAAAGCTGCAGTGCGAGCTGTCTCCAATGCGGAGACAGATGCGCAGGCGCCGCCGCCAGCTGTGATCCACGCACCGGGCGCTGAACCTTTCGATCTGTCGGCAGCGCTGATCGATGCTGGCGGGTTCCCGCTCACGGATTGGGACGCGGTGAATCGCTGGATTGCCAACGTGCCCACCGAGGCCGCCAAAGCGCAGGCATGGGCCGCTTGCGAACAGGCCTGGCTGCAGAACCTCTGCCGCGCACTGGGGCCGGCCTACCGCTTGCGCTCACAAGGCTCGGCCCTGCTGATCTCCACCCTGCCCGAGCATGTGGCGGCAGCGACGCTGAGCTTCGTGACCAAGACCGTGCAGCGCATCGTCCATCTGCTGCAGGGGCTGGCTGCAGCGCCAGAGTGGGGCCATGACATCCTGATCGTCTTCGATCATGACGACAGCTATTACCGTTATGTCGCGCACTACTATCCCGAGGCCGGAGAGTTTGCGGCCAGCAGCGGCATGTACATCGACGGAGGCTGCGGCCACTTTGTGACGATAAAATCTGACCTTCGCGCCGTGGAGCCTGTCATCGCGCATGAGCTGACCCATGCCTGCCTGAGCCACTTGCCCATCCCCGCGTGGCTGAACGAAGGCCTGGCCGTCAACACCGAACTGCGGCTTTGCCCTCCGCCCCAAGCCCCGAGCAACCCTTGGGACCTGCATGCCCGCCACCTGAAGTTCTGGGGAGCTGCGGAGATTCAGGAGTTCTGGTCCGGCAAATCCTTCCTCCGGAACGACGAGGGCAACGAGCTGTCCTACGACCTGGCCAAGGTGCTGGTGTCGCAGTTCGCCGCCGATTGGCAAACGTTCCGCCAGTTCGCGCTGGCCGCTGACGTGGCGGATGGTGGCGCGACGGCGGCTCAGCTTCACTTGGGCATCGATCTGGGGGCGGCGGTCTGCGCGATTCTGGAGCGGGAGCCGGATGCATCGTGGTCGCCGAGGCCGAAGGCGTGGGGGGAGGAGCCGGAGCGAGGGGCGTTCTAAGGAATTCGCTTTTGCGCTTGAGACCAAGGCCTTCAGTTTGAAGGTCCTTAAGATCCGAGACCTCACCCTGGCATTTCGACCAGAACCTACAAACAAACCGGAATGCGTGAATGTCAAAAATTCGTTTGTGCTTGTTGCTGCTCTCTATCTGCTTCACTGGTCAGGCGATGGCCACATGCCCTTTGCTCGATGTCGTGAAGTACGAGGGGGAGACCTACCCCCTTGCAAAATATACAAGTCCACCTTGGAATCGCAAGATCGGCGACTGGGTCAGGGCGCTCCCTGGGTGTTCGGCACCAGGCCAGGGCCGTGCCGGCTACCAGATCGAAGGGAATCGAGTTTTTCTCGTGGAGTTCTGGGGTTGTGGCTCCAAACTCAGCGTTGCTGATGCCTACGAAATCCCTGAATCGAAGGTTCTTGCAACCTGGGCTGACGGGAAGATCGATGTCGCACGAGGGCGTTGCCACGGGGGTTGGGATCCCGCAAAAGAGTCCTTTATTGTCAAGGAGGGCGTGCTTGTTGAGTTTGTGAAGCTTCCTTGATCAGCTCAATCATTGAACTCGGCTGCCATGACGATGTTTGAGTCAGAGGAAGAACTCTTGTTGGCACTGGACCCCCACGACGATCTGGTTCGCCAGTGCGTGGCAGGAAATTTGTCGTTCAAGGAGTTCTGCGTGCGATGCAAGGATTTCTACGCTTTCTAAGCACTCGACGGACATGAGTCCGACTTGGAAGAGCGCGCACTCTTTGAGAAGCATGGCCAACGAATTCAGCCGCACGAGTTCATCGCATACCAAATACTCGGTCGCGTATGCAACGACTCCGACGCTGAGCTCGAAATCTACAAACAGGCTGGCCGTTTTGGCTCCCGAGAGGCCGTCGAGATGCTCGCACGAGTCAAGTTTCCAACCAGCGCATAGGCCCAGAGCCAGCCCGTTTTTAGGCTGTGCTTCCGCTTGGCAGGCATTCAATTGATCTCGTCATCAAACCCGGCCCCGCCTGATGTTGGTAGCCACCCGTGGATACAAGCGCCGCGAGGCCCGAAAGGTGAAGAACTTTTCACCTAATGAACTTTGCTGTGCTTTTCCGTCTACAGCATGTGGCAACAGCGCGCACTGATCATCTCCGCTGTCAATCCACCCCACCCTCCACCGGCAGCCGCTCCGCCCGCCAGCGCAGCATCCCCCCGGCCAGATTGGCCACACGCTTGCAGCCCGATTTCTGCAGCAGCACCGTGGCCTGGGCCGAGCGGGTGCCGGAGCGGCAGACGGCGACGACGGGGCGCGTGGGGTCGATTTCGGCGGCCATGCGGGCGCTGAGCTCGGACAGGGGAAGCAGGCGGGCGCCGGGGATGTGGCCCAGGGCGTCGGTGAATTCGGGGGCTTCGCGCACATCGATCAGCTGCAGAGCGCCGCTGCGGGCCTCGGCCAGGCGCTCGGCCAGGCTGGCGGCCTGGATCTCCCAGATGCCGCTGAAACTGAAGGTCAGCGGCGCCCAGCTGCTGTCCTGGCCTTCGGCGCCATGCGCGCCGGGTTGGCCGCAGCGCAAGTTCGCCGGCACGGCGATGTCCATCTGCTTGGGGTGGGGCAGGCCCAGGTGGTTCATGTACCCGGCGAAATCGCCCTCGTTGGCGTCGCCACCCAGGCGCGGGTTGTAGCGCAGCTCTTCGGCCACGCTGGTGACGGTGAGACCGCGGTAGTCATGGCCGGGGTAGAGCAGGCAGGTCTGGGGCAGGCTCAAGATCTGCTCGCGCACCGAGCGGAACAGCTGGCTCGGGCTGCCTTGCTGGAAATCCGTGCGGCCGCAGCCGCGGATCAAAAGGCTGTCGCCGGTGAAGGCCATGCTCAAGTCGTCCAGCACATAGCTCAGGCAACCATTGGTGTGGCCGGGCGTGGCGCGCACTTCCAGGTAGCGGCGGCCAAAGGCAACGCGGTCGCCATGGCGCAGCGGCCGGTCCACCGGGCTGGCGCCGGCATGCTCGGACAGCAGGATCTGGCTGCCGCAGCTCTGCTTCATCAACCAGGCGCCCGTGACATGGTCGGCGTGGACGTGCGTGTCCAGCGTGGCCAGCAGGCGGAGGCCCAGCTCGCGCAGCAGGGCGCTGTCGCGGCGGTGGTGCTCGAACACCGGGTCGATCAAGACCGCCTCGCCGGCCTCGGCATCGCCGAGCAGATAGGTGTAGGTGGAAGAGACGGGGTCAAAAAGTTGACGGAAGACAAGCATGGGAACACCCCCGGGTGTGGGTTGGTGGAAAGCGCGATTCAAGAGAATGCAGCGAGGAATCGGGCGACCGCTCAGGCCGCTCTCGCAAGAAAGCGATCATGAAACCACATGCCGGTAAGCATGGAGGCGACAAAGATCAAGGCGGATTCACTGCCTGAGCCCAACGCCCCCAGGGCCACCAAGGCCGGCCCCGGGCAAAAGCCCGCGATGCCCCAGCCCACGCCGAAGAGTAGGCCGCCCAGCAGCAGCCGGCCATCGATGCGGCCGGGCGGCGGCAGCTCCATGGCTTCGCCCGTCCAGGCGCGCTCGCGCCGGGCCGCGCAGGCAAAAGCGATGAGGCCCACGGCCACCGCCCCGCCCATGACCAGGGCCAGGCTGGGGTCCCAGGCGCCGAAGAGATCGAGAAAGCCTTTGACCTTGGCCGGGTCGCTCATGCCGCCGACGATCAGGCCCAGGCCAAAGAGCAGGCCGCTGGCCAAAGCCAGGAAGTGGCGAATCAATGCAGACATGCGCGTCGCTCCGAGAACAGCCGATCCATCGATAAATCAAGCCAGGCCATGGCGCATCAGCCACACCGTGGCGAAGCCGGCGGCCATGAAGACCAGGACGTTGGCCAGGGAGCGCAGCGAGAGCCGGCTCAGCCCGCAAACCCCATGCCCGCTGGTGCAGCCATTGGCCAGGCGCACGCCCACCCCCACCAGCAGGCCGGCCGCCACCAGGCCCAGCGGGCCCACATCGACCGTCAGGCCCGGCCAAGGCGCGAACACGCGCCAGGCCCAGGGCGCCAACACCAGGCCAGCCAGAAACATCAGCCGCGAGCGCTCCGGCGCGCCGCTGAGGCCCGCCCAGCCGCGCTGCCGCAGCGCCCGCCAGGGGCTGGCGACGATGCCGGCAATGCCGGCGATGCGCCCATTGCCGAGCAGGAACAAGGCCGCGGCCAGGCCGATCAGCAGGCCGCCGATCAGGGCATGGAGCGGGGTGAACTGAGACCAGGCGATCTGCATGAGGGCAAGCAAAGAGTAGCTAGAAACCAAGGCGAGGCGAATTGCGCTCCAGCGGGGGGGCGGGCAGCGCCAGCGTCTTTGGATCTTAGTAGCTCCTTGGGGGCGGCCCGGCTTGCGGCGGCGCGCACTCATGTGATGATTCGGCCCCATGTCGACCGCCTCTGCCCACGCCTCCGCCACCCACGCTGTGCCGAGCACAACGCCCACCGCCTTGATCGGCCCCTACAGCGTGCTGGCCTTGCTGCTGGCCAATGCGCTGCCGCCTCTGCTGGCCTACAGCCTCACGCCCTCGGCCACCTTGTTCAACCAGCTGGCCGCCCTGGGCGGCTGGGGCCTGGTGCTGCTGGCCCTGCGGGCCGAGCTGGGCGCAGGCGCTTTGAGCCGGCAGCAGGGGCCGGCCGTCTGGGCGCTGCTGCTGCTGGTGGCGGCGCCCTGGGTGAGCTGGGCCTGGGCCGGCCTGCCACTCTCGCTGACCCTGGCCAACAGCGGCATGCTGGCCGCGGCGCTGAGCCTGGTCTGGGTGGCGCAAGGCCTGCGAGATGGGCAGCGCGCTGATTGGTTCGAGGCGCTGTGCTGGGGCCTGCTGGCCGCCGGTCTGCTGAGCCTGGGGGTCAGCCTGGTGCAGGTGTTTGCGCCCCAGCTGGCCGATGGCCATGTGATCGCGCGCTCGGGCATCCCCGGCCGCGCGGTGGGCAATATGCGCCAGCCCAACCACCTGGCCAGCCTGCTGATGTGGGCCTGCGTGGCGGCCGTCTATCTGGGCAACCAGGATCGCTTCAGCTTTCTGTTCCGCAACACGGCGGCGCGCCGAGCCGTGCTGCCGGTGCTGCTGTTCGGCTTTGTGTTTGCCGTGGTGCTGTCGGCCTCGCGCACCGGCATGATCGGCGTGCTGATCCTGGCCCTGTGGGGAGCGCTGGACCGCAAGCTCAGCCGCGCCAGCAAGCTCAGCCTGCTGGCCACGCCGCTGATGCTGGGCCTGAGCTGGTGGCTGATGTCGGTCTGGGCCAGCCACGGCGCCCATGCCTTCGGCGCCGAGTCACGGCTGGCAGAGGGCGCGGGCTCGCCCTCGCGCATCGCCATCCTGCTCAATGCCTGGGAGCTGCTCAAGCTCAACCCTCTGACGGGCGTGGGCTGGGGCGAGTTCAACCTGGCCTGGAGCATGAGCGAGTTCCCCAAGCGCCCGGTGGCCTTCTTCGACCACACGCACAACATCGCCATGCAGCTGGCCGTGGACCTGGGCCTGCCGGCGGCAACCCTGATCCTGGGCCTGCTGGGCTGGGCGCTGTGGCGCGCCCTGGCCCTGAGCTGGCAGCGCCTGGGCGCCGAGGGTGTGGCGCGCCGCTGCGCCTTCATGGGCGTGCTGATGATCGGCCTGCACAGCCTGCTCGAGTACCCGCTCTGGTACGCCTACTTCCTGCTGCCCACGGCCTTCATGCTGGGCCTGGCCGTGGGCCGCGATGAGCCAGGGGCGGAGGACCGTGCCGATGCGAGGGACACCGCCCCGCGCCTGCGCGGCGTCGGCCTGATCGGCGCCCTGCTGCTGGCGGGCAGCCTGTTCGCGGTCTGGGACTATCTGCGCGTGGTGGCCATCTATGTGCCGCCGGCCGATGCCAAACCACTGACCCAGCGCATCGAGGACGGCCGCGCTTCGGTTTTCTTCGCCACGCAGGCCGATTACGCCGCCGCCACCAGCGCCCCGCCCAGCGCCGCCGCCCTGGCCGCCGCCAAACAGACAGCGCACAACCTGATCGATGTGCGCCTGATGATGGCCTGGGCCAAGTCCCTGCACGCCGTGGGCGACGAAGAGCGTGCCCGCCATGTGGTGCAGCGCCTGCGCGAGTTCCGCAACAGCGCCGCCGACGACTGGCTGGGCGAATGCGATCAGCCCGGCCTCGACCCGGCTGAAGCGCCCTTCCAGTGCAGCCCTCCGAGCCGCGTCATCGATTGGCGGGAGATGCGCTGAGACGCAGCGTGCCGCGCTGCTTTTTGCGTTCACATGACGGCTGAGCCGCCTGAATCAGTGGCGTGCGTTCAAGGCTTTGATCAAGCTTGGGCCTGGCATCGGGCTCAGGCCGCCACCCAGTCGCCACTCTTGCCGCCCTGCTTCTCCAGCACGCGGATCTGGCCCATGACCATGCCGCGATCGGCGGCCTTGCACATGTCGTAGATGGTGAGCAGGCCGATTTGCACGGCGGTCAGGGCTTCCATCTCCACACCGGTGCGGCCCAGGGTCTCGACCTGAGCGCTGCAATGCACGGCGTTCTCGGCCGCGTCGATCTCGAACTCGACGGCCACGCGGGTCAGGGGCAGGGGGTGGCACAGGGGGATCAGGTCGGCCGTGCGCTTGGCGGCCTGGATGGCGGCGATGCGTGCGATGCCCAGCACGTCGCCTTTCTTGGCGCTGCCGCTGGTGATCAAGGCCAGGGTGGCGGGCTGCATGACGATGCGGCCGCGGGCGCGGGCAATGCGGTGCGTCACATCCTTGGCCGCCACATCCACCATATGGGCCTGGCCTTGGGCGTCGAAATGGGTCAGTGGAGAGTTCATGGCAGGGGCGGTCGCAGTCGAGAAGAAACCAAAAAACAGGGCATGAAGGATGGCCCCAGTGGGCGCAGCTCGCAGCACCGGAAACAATCGGGCAATGCGGGGCATCGATAAAGCGGCATCATAGTGAGCCGCGCGCTGCACGGTGGTGGCCCCGGAGATTGCTGTCCCGATGATGATCCTGAAGAACAAACTGTCGCTTGCTTCCCTGTCTCGCCCGGGCGCTGCCCCGCATTGGCGCCGCAGCCTGCTGGCACTGGCGGCCTGCTGCATGCTGGCCAGCAGCCCGGCCGGCCAGGCCCAAGTGGCGCTGCCGGCGCTGGGCGATTCGGTGTCGCAGGATCTCGATGTGGGGGCGGAGCGCAATCTGGGCGACCAGGTCATGGGCCAGATCCGCCCCGACCCCGATTACCTCGACGACCCGCTGCTGCAGGAGTACTTGCTCGGCATCTGGAACCCGCTGGTGACCACGGCCAAACTGCTGGGCCATATCAGCGACGAGACGGTGGACCGCTTCGCCTGGGAGATCTTTCTGGTGCGCGACCGCTCGGTCAATGCCTTCGCCCTGCCCGGTGGTTTTGTCGGTGTGCACCTGGGTTTGATTGCCATGACCCACTCGCGCGACGAACTGGCCTCGGTGCTGGCGCATGAGCTTTCACATGTGACCCAGCGCCACATCGCCCGCCGCATCGCCGGCGATTCGCGCAACAGCATGCTGGCCATGGCGGCCATGCTGGCCGGCCTGATCGCGGCCTCGCGCAGCGGCAGCATTGACGCGGCCAATGCCGCCATCGTCGGTCCGCAGGCCCTGGCCGCACAGGCCTCGCTCAATTTCTCGCGCGATATGGAGCGCGAGGCCGATCGGGTGGGCTTCAACGTGCTCAGCGAAGCGGGCTTTGCGCCCTCGGGCATGTTCAGCATGTTCGAGAAGATGGAGCAGGCCCACCACCTGATGGATTCGGGCAGCTACCCCTATCTGCGCACCCACCCCTTGACCAGCGAACGCATTGGCGACGCCCGCACCCGCCTGGGCACGGGCGAGTTCCAGCGCCCGATCAACCAGGCCGAGCATGCGCTGATGGCCGCACGCTCACGCGTGCTGATGGACCCGCGCGCCGAGATCTGGACCCAGCTGCAGAACCTCGATGCCGGTGCCCGCGAGCCGCGCGGCCCCACCGTCGGGCGCGGCTTTGAACAGCTGAGCGCACGCTATGCCAGCTGCCTGGCCTCGATCAAGATGCGCGATTTCCCGCGCGCCGCGCGCGCACTCGCCAGCGCCGAACAACAGCTGCAAGAGTTGGGCAACGACCCCAAGGCCGCGCGCCTGCTGCGCTTCCTGCGCGCCGAGCTGGCGCAGGCCCAAGGTCAATCGGCCGATGGCTTCGCCGTGCTGGCCAGCGCCAAGGAGAAAAGCCGGCCGCAGCTGATGGAGCGCTCGCAACTGGCCCTGGTGGACAAGAGCGGGCCGGCCTCGGCCCGCGAGGTGGCCGATGAGCTGCAGACCTGGGTCAGCCTCAACCCCAAGGATGTGCTGGCCTGGACCCAGCTGGGCTTGCTGTGGGAGAAGTTGGCCCAGCCCCTGCGCGCCGTGCGTGCCCAGGGCGAAGCGCGCTATGCCATGGGCGATCTGCGCGGCGCCATCGACCGCATGCGCTCGGGCCTGCGCCAGTCGCGCGAGCGCGATGCCGATCCGGTCGAGGCCTCGGTCATCGATGCGCGCCTGCGCACCATGCTCTACGAGCGCCGCCAGCGCCTGTCGGACATGTACCCGCGCGGCATTCCGCCGGGGGCCGAGCTGCCCTGAGCGCCGAAGAGATTGAGAATTTTTGTAGCGAGCGGCTGTCAGGCTAGGCGGACGGAGCGCAGGAACCGGAACGTACCCTCTGTACGTGAGGATTCCGAGCACCGGACCAACGACGCATGGCAGTCGCGCAGCAAAAAATTCACAAGCTCTCAATCTTGCGGCGGGAAGATGCGCTCCATCAGCACATCCACGCCCATACCGCAAAGGCTGTAGATCAGCGAACCCACCAGGGCGGCGAAAAAGCCATCCACCGCAAAGCCTTCGAGCAGGCGCGCGGCGGCCCAGAACATCAAGGCGTTGATGACGAAGAGGAAAAGGCCCAGGCTGATCACGGTGACCGGCAGGGTCAGCAGCACCAGGATGGGCCGCAAGAGCGTGTTGAACAGGCCCAGCACAAAAGCCGCGATCAAGGCCGAGGTGAAGCTGGTGACGGTGACGCCGGGGTAGAGGTGTGCCACCAGCAGCAAGGCGGCGGCAAGCAAAAGCCAGCGGATCAGGGTTTTGAACATGGTCGAAGGTGGTGGGTGGGCGCGTCGCAGGTGGCCCGCCGCGAGACGGCAGGCTCGGGGCGAGATTAAACCCAATGGCGCGCAGGAATCATGACTTTGTGCACCGGAGAATCCGAGTGATGTGTCAGGTCTTGCCAAACTCGGGCAGAATCGCGGCCATCCGAAAGGGGAGTAGCTACACGGCGCCATGCCGTGGCGACGGTCCGTCAATACGGTGTGTCTTTCAGCGGAAGTTGAAAACACACACCCGGGCCCCGCAGCTGGAAGGTGTGACCGCCCGGGTCCGACAACACCTCCCGTCCCGCAAGACCTTTCGGTGCAACACGCGCTGTTCCTGCCCTGGTTTGACCCTATTCTTGGGTCGGTCTGGAGCGGTATGCGGCTGAGTTCAACACTTCTTGCGGGAGTCTCTTCTTCATGAGCACGATTGCGCCCCTGTGGCTGTGGATCTTTTTCGGCGGGTCCGTCCTGGTCGCCCTTTTCGTCGACTTTGTGGTGCTGCGCAAGCAGGGCGCCCATGAGGTCTCGGTCAAGGAAGCCATCAACTGGTCCCTGGTCTGGGTGGCCTTGAGCATGGCTTTCAACGGCTTGTTCTGGTGGGCCGTCAAGGACACCTCCGGTGATGTCGCGCTGGCCAACACCAAGGCCCTGGAGTTCCTGACCGGTTACCTGATCGAGAAATCACTGGCGGTCGACAACATCTTTGTATTCCTGATGATCTTCACCTACTTCTCGGTGCCGCCGGCTTACCAGAAGCGGGTGCTGATGTACGGCATCATCGGCGCCATCGTGTTGCGCACAGTCATGATTCTGGTCGGTGGCTGGCTGATCGCCGAGTTCCACTGGGTGCTCTATGTCTTCGGTGCCTTCCTGCTGATCACCGGCATCAAGATGTGGTGGGCCGCCGGCCAGGAGCCGGACCTGGAAGCCAACCCCGCCCTCAAGCTGCTGCGTCGCACCATGCCGGTCAGCGCCAACTTTGACGGCGAACGCTTCTTCACCGTGCAGAACGGCAAACGACTGGCCACGCCCCTGCTGCTGGTGATCGCCCTGGTCGGCATGACGGACGTGATCTTTGCGGTGGACTCGATCCCGGCCATCTTCGCCATCACCAGCGACCCCTTCATCGTCCTGACCTCCAACATCTTCGCCATCCTCGGTCTGCGTGCGATGTACTTCCTGCTGGCAGCGATGGCGACCAAGTTCCACCTGCTGAGCTACGGCTTGGCCGTGGTGCTGGCCTTCATCGGCACCAAGATGATGCTGATCGATGTCTACAAAATCCCGGTCTTGGTCTCCCTGGGTGTGGTGGTGGCCATCCTGGCCGTGACCATGGTCTTGAGCCTGCGGACCGCACCGCGGATCGAAACAAAGACCGAGTAAACCCAGAAGCGCCACCGGCGCAAAGGCGCCGCTGCCACGCAGGCGGCGCCTCCCCCCGAAACCCCGGCCGCTGCCCGCGCCCGGGGTTTTTTCATGGCCGAACGCCCGACCCGAGGCGCGTTCGCCCTGGCCACAGCGCGTGCCCATTTCCCAACACTCGCGGGCCGCCGTATGGCTCATAGCCCTCGAATCAAATAAGAATTGTTCTCATTAGTGTTAAGATTCTTGCCAGATCGACGGACACCCCGTCACCAGTTCGCTCTTCACTGTTTTCGTTCAGCCTCACCGCCCCGTGACCTCCGCACTCCTCAGCCCCATCTCCCTCGGCGCCTCCGCGTCGGCCGGTCAGGCCGGCTTTGTGGCGGGCCACAAGGCGGCGGCCTCGGCCATCAGCCCAGCGGCCGAGACTCTGAACGAGAACTCGAGGCGGGCGTTCGCGCCCGGGTCCGTTGGCTTGCCGGTGGACCCGCAAGCCGCGCGCCGCAAGCGCGGCTTTTTGCTGGCGGTGCTGGGCCTGCATGTGCTGGTCGGCGCCGGGCTGATGGTGCGCCGAGCCTTGCCTGTGCAAGAGAAGCCCGCGCCGATCCAGGTCAGCCTGATCACCCCCAAGCCCTCGGCGCCAACGCCGCTGCCGACGCCGCCAGCCCCCCAGCTGCCCAAGCTGGCGCCCATGCCGGCCCCGGTGATCCCGCCGCTGGTGACGCCGCCCATCACCGCCCCGGCCCCCATGGCCGCCCAGGTCATCAGCAGCGAGCCGCCGGCCGCCCGCGCTCCGGCCCAAGCGCCTGCCGCCGCACCCAACCCCGCGCCGGCACAGGCCGTGGTGACACCACCGGCGCCGCCTGCCGTGCACCAGATTCCGCCCAATGCCGTGCGCTATCTGGCCGAACCGCGCCTGAACATGCCGCTGCTATCGCGCCGTGCGGGCGAGCAAGGCATCGTGCACCTGCGCATCCTGGTCGATGCCCAGGGCCGCTTGAAGGAAGCCACGGTCAAGAAGAGTTCCGGCTTCGAGCGACTTGATCGGGCCGCGCTGGAAGACATCCGCAGCGCCCGCTTCTCGCCCTATCTGCTGCAGGGCCAGCCGGTCGAGTGGGAAACCACCGCCCTGCTGTCCTATGAGCTGGAGCGTTAGCCGCCTGCACCTGCCCTGAGCTCCAAGCCGCAGGCTGCGGGCCATGGCTCACCCATCGTTTCCTCATCCTCCAGCCAGCCAGCTCGCAGCCGCGAGCCAGCCCGCCACGCAACACAGATTCGCAGCGCTCCCGAGGCCCACCTGGCCCCGGGTCGGGCTGCGCCATGTTCCACATCCATCCTTAGTTCGTCAGGAGTTCATTCATGTCCCGCACCAAGTCGCGCCCCGCGCACCGTCAAGCCCTGCTGCCCCTGGGCGCCCTGGCCGCCGGCTTCGGCCTGGCCAGCGCCAGCCTGGCCCAGACCCCCGCGCCCGCAGCCGAAGCGGCCAAGACCGAGAACGCCCTGCCCATCGTGCGCACCAAGGCCAGCGCCGAGCCGACCGGCAAGGACGCCTACCAAGCCACTGACAGCCGCATCGGCAAAGGCAAACAGGAGCTGCGTGACATTCCGCAATCCGTCACCGTGGTGACCGAGAAGCTGATGAACGACCGCAATCTGGACAATCTGAAGGACGTGCTGAAGAACACCGCGGGCATCACCTTCATGGCAGCCGAAGGTGGCGAAGAAGACATCAAGCTGCGCGGCTTCTCGCTGCAGGCCAGCGGCGATGTGTTCATCGACGGCATGCGCGATCCGGCGTTCTACGAGCGCGACGTGTTCTTCCAAGACCGCGTGGAGCTGCTGCGCGGCTCGGCTTCGCTCCTGTTCGGCCGTGGTTCCACCGGCGGTGCGGTCAATCAAGTCAGCAAGGAAGCACGCCTGATCGACGCCAACGAAATCAGCGCCAGCATCGGCAGCGACAGCATGGTGCGCACGGTGGGTGATTTCAATGTGCGCCTCGGCGACTCCTCGGCCGCGCGTGTCGGCGTGATGTTCAACGCCGCCGACAACGACGGCGCCGGCGCCAAGATCGACAAGCAAGGCATTGCCGGCAACTACCGCATGGGCATCGGCGAACGCGACGAGTTCTCCTTCAGCGCCTACTACCTGAACAACGAGAACGGCATGAACTACGGCATGCCCTGGATCCGCCCGACGGCCACGTCGCCGACCGCCGACATCACCTTGCTGCCCATCGACCCCAGCAACCACTACGGCATGGCCAGCGACAAGAACAAGGGCAGCGCCGGCTGGGCCGTGCTCAAGCACATCCATCGCTTCGACCAGAACACCGAGCTGGTGACCACCGTGCGCAAGGCCGACTACACCCGCGACCAACGCTCGGGTACGGTGCGCTTTGCTGGCGCCAGCCTGCAACCCGGCGGCAAGGCCGTCACGCTGGAAACCTTTGGCCCCAACACCGTCTTGAGCCGCGGCACTCACCTCAAGACCCAGGACATGCAAACCCTGAGCGTGCAGAGCGATCTGGACAGCAAGTTCAAATGGCTGGGCCTGGAGCACAAGGTGCAAGCAGGTGCCGACGCTTCGGAAGAGAAGAAGCAAGTCTTTGCCGCGCGCAGCGCTGCGCAGGGCGGCGTCAATCTGAGCAAGCCCACCACCACCATCGGCCGCCCCAACGACGGCGCCTGGATCGATGAATCCCAGCGCGTCATGCGCAAGGCCAGCGAGTACACCTCGCGTGCCTACGGTGTGTACGCCCAGGACCTGCTGGCGCTGACCCCGCAATGGAAGCTCCTGGCCGGCCTGCGCTACGACAAGGTGCGTGGCGACTACGACACCTTCGCCATCCCCGGCCAGGCGGCCGGCCCGGAGACGGTGAGCAGCTACCGCATGAACATCAGCCAGTGGAGCAAGCGTGCGGCCGTGCTGTTCCAGCCCACCGAGACCATGTCCTTCCACTTTGGCGGAGCCACCTCCTTCAACACCTCGGGTGACACCTACTCGCTGAGCGCACAGAACGCGAGCATCCCGCCGGAGAAGGCCGTCAACATCGAACTGGGTGCCAAGATCGAAACCAACGACGGCAAGCTCAGCCATCGCTTCGCCCTGTTCCGCAGCACCAAGACCCATGAGCGCAACACCGACCCGCTGACCAATCTGGTCACGCTGTCGGGCAAGCGCCATGCCTCAGGTTTTGAGTACGACGTGATGGGCCGCATCAACAACGATTGGGAGATCTTCGCGTCCTACACCTACATCCCGAACGCCAACATCGACATCGGTGCACCCGGCGCCGAAGGCCAGGGCACCCGTCCTTCGATGACGCCGCGCCACTCGGGCACCGTGTTCACGACCTACAAGATCACGCCTCAGATCCGTGTCGGCGGTGGTGTGACCGCGCGCAGCGGCTACCAGCCCAACCGCAACCCGGGCTTCTATGTGCCGAAGTTCGCCACTTTGGGTCTGCTGGCTGAGTACGAGTTGCTCAAGGACAAACTGACGCTGCGCGCCAACGTCAACAATGTCACCGACAAGCTCTACGCCGAAACGGTTTACACCGGACACTATGTGCCGGGCAAGGGCCGCACGTTTGCCCTGACCGGCAGCTACAAGTTCTGACCCATGGTCAGTGTCTGATCTGACAGGCCCGGGTTCGCTCGGGCCTTTTCTTTTTCACCCCGATCACCATGCTGTTGAAAATCGCCGCGCTCCTCAGCCCTGCTGACTTGAAGCAGGCCCGCGATCTGCTGGACCAGGCCGACTGGCAAGACGGCCGCCTCACCGCCGGCGCGCAGGCCGCACAGGTCAAGAACAACCTGCAGCTGCCGGTCGGCAGCGAATCGGCGCGTACGCTGCAAGCCCTGCTGCTGAAGGCCTTGGAGGGCCACGCGACCTTCTTCTCCGCGGCCCTGCCCAAGCGCCTGCTGCCGCCCATGTTCAACCGCTATGCCGGCGAGGCCAACACCTACGGCAACCACATCGACCAGGCGATCCGCTATGTGCCCGGCACGGGCCAGCGGGTGCGCACCGACATCTCCTGCACGGTGTTCCTCAGCGAACCCGAGGAGTACGAAGGCGGCGAGCTGGTGATTGCCGACACCTACGGCGAACAGCGCGTCAAGCTGGCCGCGGGTGATGCCGTGCTCTACCCCGGCACCAGCGTGCACCGGGTCGAGCCGGTCACGCGCGGCGCCCGCATGGCCAGCTTCTTTTGGATCGAGAGCATGGTGCGCAGCGACGAGCAGCGCCGCCTGCTGTTCGAGATGGACCAGGCCTTGATGCAGCTGCGCGGCGAGCATGGCGATGGTGACGCCGCCGTCCAGCTGACTGGCACGTACCACAACCTCTTGCGCATGTGGGCCGACACATGAGGAGCGACGCCAAGCCGAACCTCTCGCCGCTGCAGGACATCCCGGCCGGCATCGCCAACCTCGCCGATTTCGAAGCCCATGGCCAGGCCGCCGTCGCGCCCGAGCACTGGGCCTATCTGAACGGCGGCGCCGGCGACGAGATCACGCTGCGCGGCAACCGCAGCGCCTGGGACGCCCTCCAGCTGCAGCCGCGCGTGCTGCGCGATCTGGCCGGCGGCCACACGCGCAGCGAGCTGCTGGGCCGCACGCTGGCCCACCCCATCCTGCTGGCCCCCATCGCCTACCAGCGCCTGGCCCATGCCGATGGCGAGCTGGCCAGCGCCTACGCCGCGGCCGCGCAGCAAGCGGGCATGGTGCTGAGCGCCCAGTCCAGCATGCCGATGGAGGCCATCGCCCAAGCCTTTCACGACGAACCGAGCAGCGGCCCGCTGTGGTTCCAGCTCTACTGGCGCGACGACCGCGACTTCATGCTGCAGCTGCTGCGCCGGGTCGAAGCGGCGGGCTTCCAGGCCTTGGTGCTGACCGTCGATGCGCCCGTGCATGGTGCACGCGACCGCGAGCGGCGTGCCGGCTTCGCGCTACCGGCCGACATCCGAGCGGTCAATCTCGGCGGTATCAAGAAGCCCTTGAACCTGCAGCCGGGCCAGAGCGAGCTGTTCGACGGCCTGATGCCACGCGCCGCCACCTGGGCCGAGATCGACTGGCTGCGCGCGCACAGCCATCTGCCCCTGCTGCTCAAGGGTGCCAACCACCCCGAGGATGCACGCGAGGCCGTGGCGCGCGGCGTGGCCGGCCTGATCGTCTCCAACCACGGCGGCCGCACGCTGGACACCTTGCCGCCCACCGCCGCGCTGCTGCCACGCGTGCGTGCGGCCGTTGGCCCTGAGCTGCCGCTGCTGGTCGACGGCGGCATCCGCCGCGGCAGCGATGTGCTGAAAGCACTGGCTCTGGGGGCGGATGCCGTGCTGCTGGGCCGGCCTTACATCCATGCCCTGGCCACCGCGGGCGCGCTCGGCGTGGCCCGCGCGCTGCGTTTGCTGCGCGATGAATTCGAGATCGCGATGGCCTTGTGCGGCTGCAAGACCCTCGATGACATCGGCCCTGCGCAGCTCTGGCGCGCCGAGGCAGACGCCGGGTTTACGCGCAGTGGCGGGCCCTGAATGACGCAAGCCCGCGACACCGAGGGTAAACAAGCGTCTTTTCCGCGTGAGATCAGCACTTCTCCCCCTGGCAAAGCCTTCTCAATGCCATAGGTGCGCAGTACCATCATCCTTGCTCGGTGCTAGAGAGAAATGAAGGCTTATGCGGCCTTCACCCGGACCCGGCACATCAACAACTTTTGATGGAGAGAATTGAAATGGCAACTGCGAAGAAGGCCGCACCCGCAAAGAAGGCGGCTCCGGCAACCAAGGCCGCTCCGGCAAAGAAAGCAGCCGCGGCGCCCGCCGCCAAAAAGGCTGCTGCGCCGGCGAAGAAGGCAGCTCCTGCAAAGAAAGCTGCTCCGGCCAAGAAGGCGCCTGCTGCCAAGAAGGCAGCCGCGCCCGCCAAGAAGCGCACTCCGAATGCAGCCTTCATGAAAGCCCTGACCCCCAGCGCCGCCCTGGCCGCCATCGTCGGCGCAGCTCCGCTGCCGCGCACCGATGTGACCAAGAAGGTCTGGGAATACATCAAGGCCAACAAGCTGCAGGACGAAGTGCAGAAGCGCATCATCGTCGCCGATGCCAAGCTGAAGGAAATCTTCGGCAAGGCCAAGGCCGATATGTTCGAGATGACCAAGCTGATCAACAGCCACCTGAAGTGATGCGCCTGCGGTGGCGGCCGGCTCAAGCGGCCACCACCTCGATGCTGCAGACATGAACAAGCCCGGCATGCCGGGCTTTTTTTCGGCTGGCCGATCGAGGGGGCGCTGGCGTCTGTGCGCCGAACGCTTGCTTCAGCGAGACAGGCGCGCGGCCGTGGCCTGCAAGGCCTCGCTCAGGCGCAGCACATCGATGGGCTTGACCCAGTAATCGCTGAAGCCAGCGGCACGCGCGGCCTCGACCTGGCTGGCATGGTCATCGGCCGACAGGGCCACGCAGGGCAGGGGCGCCAGGCGCTGATCAGCCCGCAAGGCCTCGATCAGGCTCAGGCCGCTCATATCGGGCAGGTTCATGTCGATCAATAGCAGATCGGGCAAGGCCTCGGGCGCACGCTCGGCCAGCAGGGCCAGGGCTTGCTCGCCGTCCTCGGCACAGTGCAGATGCCAACCAGGCAGGCGCCTGAACACCTCTTCCATCAGGACGATGTTGATGCGATCGTCCTCGACGTAAAGCACCTGGAGGCTGGCGGCTGGAGACATGGCAGGAAAGCTGGGAATGCAAGAAACAGCGTTGCGCCACGAACGATAGCAGCGAAACCGGCCCTGACCCGCCAGCGCCCTGCAGCCCGGTGAAAAAACCGGGGCCAGGGCAGCTCAACGTGGAGCGCAGCCCACAAGTGGCATGGATTCGTGAAATCCGCGGCAGCGGCACCCACCAGTCAAGGGGGTTCCCCTCCCGCTCGGGCAACCTAGGGTTACTACACTCTTGACAGTGAATCGCAGTCGCGACCTCCGCGGCATTTTTTCACGCTTGACCCCGGCCCAGCCCCGCTCAACGGACCCTTCTCCATGCCCTTGCTTGCCACGCTCGCTCTTGCTGCATCCGGCGCCACGCTGCCCCACTGCTCGTGGGATCGGCCCGGCGTGAACCCCTTCATGGGTGATGTGGTCGCGGCCGTGGACCGCTACCAGGACATCCCCGCCCCGGTGCGCGCCAAGCTCAAGGCGCGCATGGCCCAGCGCGATTACGACGAGATCGTCAGCATCCAGCGCGACGAAATCAAGGGCAGCAAGGCCATCTACGGCAGCACCATCAGCGAGATGCACTTCGGCGCCAACAACGTCTGCAAGACGGTCAGCCGCGCCAAGTGGACACAGAAGTACGAAGAACGTGGCCTGGTCTATTGCGAAGAGGGCCAGTGCATTCTGGTGCCCACGGTCTGCCGCAATGTCAGCCGCATCCAGCGCATGACACCGCGTGCCTCGGCGCCGGCGGCGGCCACCAATGTCGCCTCGGCCGCGCAGGAGATCGATGACCCGCAAAGCCAGCTGGAGATGGACCCGCCAGCCGCCGGTGCCCTCGGCGGCGGCGCACCGGACAGCGGCCGCAACAGCTTTGCCCAGCTGGCCAGTGGCGCCAACACCGGCTTCGATGGCGGCAGTGGCGCCACGCCCGGTGCCCTGGTGCCCAGCAATCCGCCGACCTTCAGTGGCAACAATCCCGGCCCGTCGGTGGGAGGCTTCAACGTGCCCTCGCTGCCGCCCAGCATCGTGGTGACCACCCCAGCCGTGCCGGAGCCCGAAAGCTGGGCCCTGTTTGCCGGCGGCCTGCTGGCCCTGGCCTTCCTGGCCAAGCGCCGCCCGCGCTGATCCTGGGTTCATCCGTCGGCGCCGCCGTCAGCCGGCAGCGCCAACACCGCGCTCAGGCGCGCTTCTTGGGTAGCAAGGCTTTCAGATAGCGCCCGGTGTGGCTGCCCTCGTGCGCAGCCAGTTCCTCGGGCGTGCCCGCCAGCAGCAGCTGCCCACCGCCGGAGCCGCCCTCGGGGCCCATGTCCACCAGCCAGTCGGCCGTCTTGATGACGTCGAGGTTGTGCTCGATCACGACGATGGTGTTGCCCGCGTCGCGCAGCTGGTGCAGCACCTTGAGCAGCAGCGCAATGTCGGCAAAGTGCAGGCCGGTGGTCGGCTCGTCGAGGATGTAAAGCGTGCGGCCGGTGTCGCGCTTGGACAGCTCCAGCGCCAGCTTGACCCGCTGCGCCTCGCCGCCCGAGAGCGTGGTGGCGCTCTGGCCCAGCTTGACATAGCCCAGGCCGACATCGAGCAGGGTCTGCAGCTTACGCGCCAGGGAGGGCACGGCGCTGAAGAAGGGGTGGGCGTCCTCCACCGTCATGGCCAGCACTTCGGTGATGTTCTTGCCCTTGTAGAGCACATCCAGGGTTTCGCGGTTGTAGCGCTTGCCCTGGCAGGTGTCGCAAGGCACGTAGACGTCCGGCAGGAAGTGCATCTCGACCTTGAGCACGCCGTCGCCCTGGCAGGCCTCGCAGCGGCCGCCGGCCACATTGAAGCTGAAGCGGCCCGGGCCGTAACCGCGTTCCTTGGCGGTGTTCATCTCGGCGAAGAGCTCGCGGATGGGCGTGAACAAGCCGGTGTAGGTGGCCGGGTTGGAGCGCGGCGTGCGGCCGATCGGCGACTGGTCCACATTGATGACCTTGTCGAAGGCGTCGAGGCCCCCGATCTCGTCATGCGGCGCCGGGTCGGCATGGCTTTGGTAGAGCTTCTTGGCCACGGCCGTGTACAGCGTGTCGTTGACCAAGGTGCTCTTGCCAGAGCCGGAGACACCGGTCACGCAGGTCAAGAGGCCCACCGGGATCTCCACCGTCACACCCTTGAGGTTGTTGCCGCGGGCGTTGACGATCTTGAGGCTTTTGTGAACCGCATCGGCCGGCACACGGTGGCGCTCACGCGGCACCTCGATACAGGCGGCGCCTGAGAGATAGCGCCCCGTCAGCGAGGCCGGATCGGCCGCCACCTGGCTGGGCGTGCCCTGGGACATGATGCGGCCGCCATGCACACCGGCGCCGGGGCCCAGGTCCAGCACATAGTCGGCGGCGCGGATGGCGTCTTCGTCGTGCTCGACCACGATCACCGTGTTGCCCAGGTCGCGCAGGCGGCGCAGGGTGGCGATCAGGCGGTCGTTGTCGCGCTGGTGCAGGCCGATGCTGGGCTCGTCCAGCACATACATCACGCCGGTCAGGCCCGAGCCGATCTGGCTGGCCAGGCGGATGCGCTGGGCCTCGCCGCCCGAAAGCGTGTCGGCGCTGCGATCCAGGCTCAGGTAGTTGAGGCCCACATCGTTGAGGAAGCGCAGGCGTGAGCTGATCTCGCGGATCACCTTGTCGCCGATCTCGGCCTTGGCGCCCTTGAGCTTGAGACCTTCGAAGTAGTCCAGGCAGTCGCGCAGGGTGGAGTGCTCCACCTCGTAAATGGGCCGGCCCTTGGCACCGGGCGCAGCGTCATGCGGCTGCAGCACCACATGGCGTGCCTCGCGGCGCAGGCGCGAGCCCTCGCAATGCGGGCAGCATTTGGGCGCCATGTAACGGGCCAGGTCCTCGCGCACCGCGCTGGAATCGGTCTCCTTGAAGCGGCGCTGCAAATTGGGCAGGATGCCTTCAAAGGGATGCGAGCGCTTGACCGAACGCTTCTTGCTGCCACCGGCGGCCGAGGCACTTTCGGCCTGGTAGACAAACTGGATCTCGTCCGTGCCCGAACCATGCAGCAGCACCTGACGCGCCGTCTCGGGCAGTTCCTCGAAGGGCAGGTCGATATCAAACTTGTAGTGCGCCGCCACCGCCTCCAGCATGGAGAAGGTGTAGGCATTACGCCGGTCCCAGCCCTTGACGGCGCCGCTGGCCAGGCTCAGCGTCGGGAAGGCGACCACGCGCTCGGGGTCGAACACCGTCATCTGGCCCAGGCCCTCGCAAGACGGGCAGGCACCCACCGGCGAGTTGAAAGAGAACAGGCGCGGCTCCAGCTCGGGCAGGGAGTAGCTGCAGATTGGGCAGGCGAACTTGCTGGAGAAGATCTGCTCGGCGCCGCTGTCCATGTTCACAACCAGGGCGCGGCCCTCGGCCAGGCGCAGGGCGGCTTCGAAGCTTTCGGCCAGGCGCTGGCGCAGCTGGTCGGCGTTGTCGGCGCGGATCTTGATGCGATCGATCACCACATCGATGTCGTGCTTCTCGGCCTTCTTCAGCGTCGGGAAATCCGGCGCGTCGACCGTCACGCCGTCGACACGGAAGCGGATATAGCCCTGGGCCTGCATGGCCTCGAAGAGGTCGAGGAACTCGCCCTTGCGGTCGCGCACCACCGGTGCCAGCAGCATCAGCTTGCTGTCTTCCGGCATGGCCAGCACCGCGTCCACCATCTGGCCGATGCTTTGCGCTTCCAGCGGCAGGTCATGGTCGGGGCAGAAGGGAGTGCCGGCGCGGGCGTAGAGCAGGCGCAGGTAATCGTGGATCTCGGTCACCGTGCCCACGGTCGAGCGCGGGTTGTGGCTGGTGGCCTTCTGTTCGATGGAAATCGCCGGCGACAGGCCTTCGATGACATCGACATCGGGCTTGTCCATCAGCTGCAGGAACTGCCGGGCATAGGCCGACAGGCTTTCCACATAGCGGCGCTGGCCTTCGGCGTACAGGGTGTCAAAAGCCAGGCTGGACTTGCCCGAGCCGCTCAGGCCGGTGATGACCACCAGCTTGTTGCGCGGCAGGTCGACATCGATGTTCTTGAGGTTGTGGGTGCGGGCGCCGCGCACGCGGATCAGCGGCCCGTCCAGCACGCCACCGACCTCGGCAGCGGGGCGTAAGGTCTCGGCAGGGTCGTGTGCGTGGGTCATGGTGGGCGGCAATCAAATCGCAGTACGGGAAAACCCACCATCATAGGTCGGGCGGCCGCCCAGCGCCCCACCGCGGCCTGGGCGGGCCGTTCCAGGCTGGAAATCGCGCCAGAACGGCAGTTGTTCACGCCTAGGGTTAACCCCTTGTCGGCGCCGGCGGCGATTCAATCGCCTGCCGCCGCAGTTCGTCGCACAGGCATGGCTGCGCGACCTAGGGTTTTCGATACTGAGTCCATCGAAGCAGCACTGGGCCGCTTCGCCAACCGCAAGAAAGAAAGCAGGACTCATCATGAAGACCACCACCCTGATCCGCATCGCCAGCGCCGCCCTGGCCACCAGCCTGATGTTCGCCGCCTCGGCGGCCTCTGCCGCCGACAGCAGCGCCACCAAGACCGAGCTGCCGCGCGTCGTCGTAACCGGTAAGTCCGCCGGCCCCGCCCCGGTTGTGCAGCAGCTGCCGCGCGTCGTAGTCTCGGGCCTGAGCGTCAACACCCAGATGCAGCAGCTGATGCTGGCTGCCGCCAAGAGCGATGCCAAGGCTGCACGTCGCAACGGCTGAGACGGGACCACGTGATGCAGAAGCGATGCCCCGCCAGAGGCAGCTGCCCCACCGACCGCTCTGAACCCTGCCGAGCCGAGCCATAGACGCATGGCCGGTGCTGCCGTCCCCCCTGAATGGACGTAGGCACCCCCGTGTTTCTCTGCCTCGGCTCGGCCATTTTGCGAGCCACATCTCCGACAATGCCGCCAACAATCGTTGGAGGTGCTGGAGTGACGGAAGAATCCCGCAAGCGCAGATCATGGCTTGACGGCTTCATGGCCTATGCCTTGCCCACCGGGCTGGCCGAGGCCCAGGTGCGCCACAACATCGTGGTGCTGGACCAGCTGCTCTACGCCTTGTGGAACCTGGGCGAGAATCTGGTGTTCGCCTGGACCCCGCTGCCGCAGGGCCTGAACCTGCTGGTTGCCCCCCACCCCTTGCTGACCGAGTTCACCCAGGCACCGGGCCTGGCGCCCGAGGAAGTGCGCCGCCGCGCCCAGCTGCTCGATGAGCTGCTGGCCCACCAAAGCCATCTCAGTGCCGATCAGTTCGAGCGCACCGCGGCCGAGCTGGGCCTGCGCCCGCACACCATCCAGCTGCCCTTCGCGCCCGACGCCGGCCTGGGCCTGGACCTGGTGGCCGCCATCATTGCGCGCTACGGCATCCGCCTGGTGGAAGACCGGGCGGTGATCCTGTTCGACGCGGTGGGCTTCTCCCTGCTCAGCCCGCTGCAGCAGGTGGTGCAGCTGAACAGCCTGTCCTGCTCCGTCAATGCCGCTTATGCCAAGCTGCTGGATCGCGAGATCAACATCAATTTCGCCCGCACCACCACCGGCGATGGCTTCTACATCTGGAACCGCATGCGCGGCATCGAGGCCAATGTCGAGCTCTACCAGCTGCTGCAGTTCATCCTGGCCGACAACGCCCTGGCCCGCGAACGCGCCAGCCAGCCCAACTCGGTGCCGCTGCTGCGCGCAGCCTTCCATGTCGGCTCGCACTACGAGTTCTACCAATCCGAGGGCCTGAACCCGACCTCCTTCAGCTATTTGGTCGGCCAGGTCACGATAGAGCTGGCGCGCATGATCGAACGCGCCCTGCCGGGCCAGATCCTGCTGGGCAAGTTCAACACCTTGATGCGCGACGAACACAGCGGTGAGGTGCAGCGCATGGCCAGCATCGATTTTGTCGAGCGCACCCGCCGCCCGCTCAAGGCCTTGAACGGCCTGAGCCTGGCCGGCGCGGAGATCGACGAGATCGCCTGCTACCTGACCGGCCGCCCGAACGGTCAGGGCGAGTTCGGCATCAGCGAGTTCGAGATCCTCGACAAGCACGGCCGCGCCCACCGCGTCTACAACGCCAAGATCAACATCCACCGGCGTGCCGGGGAGCCGATCTACCTGGGTCTGCGTGAAGAAGACCTGCCCGCTTTCCCTGCACCTGTTACGGTTTGTTAACTGCGAACCATCCCCAAGCGGTAGGATGGCCGGACAACGCGAAGTCGCAAAGCGCCCAGGCCATGCCCGACCCTCACGATCGCGCCCCAGTGCCACAAGCCGTCGGGCAGCGACGCCATCTCACCATCCTGTTTTCAGACCTGTCGGAATCCACCCGGCTGTCCGATGCCATGGAGGCGGAGCATTACGCCGCCATGCTGGCCGAGGTGCGCGGCCTCTACCAAAACCTGATCGCCAAGCACGGTGGCACGGTGGTGCGCATTCAAGGTGACGGCGTGCTGGCCATCTTCGGCCACCCGCAAGCCCGCGAGGACGACGGCCGCCGCGCCACCGAGGCGGCGCTGGAGCTGCACCAAGCCGTGCGGCGCATGAAACCACAGACCGCCGCGGCCGCCTGGCCGGCCGGCCAGGGCCTGAGCCTGCACACCGGCATCCATGCCGGCATGGTGCTGATCGAAGAGGGCGACGCCATGCGCGGCCGCTTCGAGCTGCTCGGCAACACACCCAATGTCGCGGCTCGCCTGGCCGCCGAAGCCTGTGCCGACGAGATCCTGGTCAGCGCCGAGACCCTGGGCCCGCTACACCCCTTCTTCCAGACCAGCGAACGCCGGATGGTCCCGCTCAAAGGCCGGCAAACGCCGCTGGCGGTCTACAGCATCCTGGGCCAGGTCAGCATCGGCCGGCGCTTTGAGGCCAGCAAGCGCCGCGGCCTGGCGCCTTTTGTCGGCCGCGCCGCCGAGCTGGCCCTGATGGAGCAGCGCCTCGATCAGGCCTGCGCCGGCCAGCCGCAGTGGCTGAGCCTGCGCGCCAGCGCCGGCGTGGGCAAGACCCGGCTGACCGAAGAGTTCCTGCGCCGCGCCGCCGATCGCGACTGCCGCGTGCTGCGCGGCTATTGCGAAAGCTACCTCAGTGCCGAACCCCTGCAGCCCTATCTGCAGATGCTGCGCACCCTGCAGCGCCAGGGCTCGGCCGAGGCCGATGCAGTGCTGCGCGGCCCGGCCAAGGCGCGCCAGGAGGCCGTGCTGCAGCTGCTGCTGCAACTGGCCGGCCAGGGGCCGCTGCTGCTGCTGATCGACGATCTGCAATGGGCCGATGACGCCAGCCTGGCCTTGCTGCACCGCCTGCGCGCCGAGGCCGAGCGCCGGGCCTTGCCCTTGATGCTGCTGAGCGCCACCCGGCCTGCGGTGGTGACCGAGACCCCGGCCCTGCTGCTGCCCATCCACCACGGCCACGAGGCCGACGAGGCCCTGCACCACCACGAGCTGCTGCCGCTCAGCGAAGAGGAGGCGCGACAGGCCATCGTCCAGCTGCTGCCGGGCACCGATCCCTTCATCAGCGCCGAGGTGCAGCGCCATGCCGGCGGCAACCCGCTGTTCATCGAAGAGCTCTGCCACGCCCTGGCCCACCAGCGCGGCAGTGGTGGGCTGCCTGCCGCCGAGGAGGCGCCGCCCGCCCTGAACCCGGCCAGCGGCGGCCATGCCTGGCTGGCCGCGCTGATCGAGTCGCGGGTGGCGCGCCTGCCGCCTGCCCAGGCCCAGCTGCTGCGCGTGGCCGCGGTGATCGGTGCGGTCATCCCGACCTGGCTGTTCGAGCGCATCAGCGGCTGCTGCGAGAAGGACCCGGTGGTGCTGGAGCTGGCCGAGCTGGACTTCATCTTCCCGGCCGGGCAGCCGGGCCTGCTGCGGTTCAAGCACGGCATCACCCGCGATGTCATCTACGAAAGCACCGGCCTGCACGAACGCCAGGCCCTGCACCGCCACATCACCGCCGAGCTGCGCGCCCAGCTGGCCCTGGGTGGCCAGGAGCCCGCACACGAGCTGCTGGCCTACCACGGCGGCGCCGCCGGTCAATGGCAGGAAGCCGCCCACCATGCCGAGCAGGCCGGTGACCAGGCCCTGGCCAGCTCGGCCCTGGACCGCGCCAAGAAGCAGTACCGCGCGGCCCTGGCCGCCCTCGAGCATCTGCCGCCCAGCGAAGAGGTGCACCGGCGCTGGATCGCCATCGCCCACCGCTTCGGCATGGCCTGCGTGTTCGACGCCTCGCGCGCCGATTTGCGCGTGCTGCAGCATGCCACCGGCCTGGCCGCCCTCAGCGGCGACGCCACGGCCATGGCGCGCGCCCAGTACTGGCTCGGCTATGTGCGCTACGCCCTGGGAGAGGCCCGGGCCGGTCTGCAGCTGTGCCTGCGCAGCCAGGAACAAGCCCTGATCGCCCAGGACCAGACCCTGCTCGCCCAGATGCCCGGCACCCTGGGCCAGATCCGCGCCGCCACCGCCGAGTACACGCCCGCCCTGCAGCTGCTCGACCAGGCCATCGCCCAGCTGCGCCCGCAAGCCGGCGCCTCATCCTCCAGTACACGCCGCCCACCGATTGGCCTGGCGTATTCCCTGGCCTGCCGGGCCTATGTGCTGGGCGACCAAGGCCATTTCGGCGCGGCCGATGCCGCGTTTGAAGAAGCGCTGAGCCTGGTCCAAGGCAGCAACCATGCCGTCGAAGCGTCCATCCAGGGCTGGCGCGCGGCCGTGCTGCTCTGGCAGGGGCGCTGGGCCGAGGCGCAGGTCTGCGCGGCCGAGACCCACCGCGTTGGCGCCCAGGTGCGCAGCCTCTTCACCTTTGCCATGGGCCATGCGGCCGGGGCCTACGGCGCCTGGATGGGCGGCGGCTGCCCGCTGGCGCGCAAGGCCCTGGAAGAAGCCGTGGCCTGGCTGGCCCCGCGCGGCGGTGGCCTGTTCAGCTCACTCAACCACGGCTGGCTGGCCGAAATCCTGGTGCAGCAAGGCGAAGCAGATCGGGCCCGCAAGCACATGGCCCTGGCCCTGAAGCGCGCCCGGCAAAGCGACTGGATCGGTGTGGCCATGGCCTACCGCGCCGCCGCCCGGCTGGCGCAAAGCCAGGGGCAGCCCGAGCGGGTGATGCGTTACCTGGCCGCCGCCCACGCCGTGGCGCAGCGCCGCGGCTCCATGCACGAACGCGCCGTCACCGAACTCTGCGCCGCCGAGCTGGCATTGCAGCGCGGCGAATCAGGGGCCGCCCGCGGCCTGCTCGATGAAGCCGAATCGGCGTTTTTCACCATGGGCATGGATTGGCATTTGGCGAGGGCGCGGGGATTGCGGCAGCAGTTCTGAAATCAGCGCGTTCTGCAGCAAACAAATGGCATCTGATCAAGGGCGACTCTGCAGGCCAATCTTGGCCGCAGCCTGAGTCAGTTCGGCCATACGCCCCTCCTGTGGCCAGCCATGGATGACCTCCACCACCACACCATCGCGCAAGAAGACAAAGACCGGTGTGGCCCAGGTCTCGACAAAGCCAAGATTGGCAACCCGATCCACAAACTCGTAGCGCGCGCCGGGGTGGTCTTGCTGCCAACGTTCCAGCTTTTTCAAATCCAGGCTGTCGTTGGGCAGGGCAAGCCAGGTGATGGCATCCAGCCAACCCTGGGCTTTGGCCAGTGCATAAACCGCCGGCCTCGCCACTTCAGAGTAGCCGCAGTGGGCATCTGTCGTGACGATCAGTTGCGGGCCATGCGTCCTGAACAAGGGCTTCTGACGGGCCACGCCTTCACGATCCACCTGCCACGAAAAAGGCCTGGGCACGGTGGCCGCGCCCAGGCGGACCAAGCGTGTGGGCATGGTGTCTTCGGCTTGGGATTGCGCCCGCAACTTGCTGGACTGGGCCTGGTCCAGATTCCATGACAGCTTGTAGGCCAGGCGCAGGTAGCGATAGAGCCGCGGATCCATGTGTCCACCGGCCTCCAGCTCAGCCACCAGGGCCTCCAGCGCGGCGATGTGCTCTGCCGACGGGTCTTTGAAGATCCGGTTGACGATGGCAAAGAACTGCGTGCGCTTGGCTTCAAGTGACGCCTCCGCCACGGAGGGCGCAGTCGGCGCCGGTTGCTCTGCCTGAGCACAGGCCCCCATGCCTCCCAACAGCAAGGCCGCTAGCCACAGCCTGCGCTTGTCTCGATTCATCATTCAGCGTTGCCTCTCTGTCGCAATGAGCCTGTGGCGCCTTCGAGTGCTTGCAAGGATCAGCCCAACTGCACCGCCAACACCGTCGGCGACGGCGTCGCCCGCAGCACGCCGGCTTCCAGCAGGCCGGCGGCCACACCCAGCATCACGCCCACGGCCATGGCGTAGCCGGGGCAGGCGTGCAGGGGCGCGGGGTCGACGGCGTCATAACGGTCGCCGCCGAACATGATGGTGTGATCGCCCGGGTTCTGGGCGGCGCAGGAGACGATGCCGACGATGATCTTGTCGCCCTCCTGCACCTCGACACCGCGCAGACGGTGCGTCACGCGGGCGCGGCGCCAGACGGCGGCCGGCACCGGCTGGCGCATCATGGTGGCGAGCAGGGTGGGCCGCAGGGTGGCCACGGCGCGCGCGTACACCTGATCGGCGGCCGCGGGCGCGCCGCCCAGCCAGTCCTGCTGCAAGTCCCAGAGCTTTTTGGTAACCACCCAGGCAGCCAGGCTGGAGACCTGGTTGCCATGCACAGTGGGCGGGAAGCCGAGCATGATGCCGGCCAGGGTGCGCGGGACGATGTCGGGATCGAGCTTGGCGGCTTCGCTCAGCGAGTCCTTGATGGCCTGGCTGATGGCCGGCAGGGCGGGGTTGGTCTCCAGCCATTCGCGCACAGCGCGCTGCAGGCCCTGGCCCTTGGCGCTGGCCACCTGCTCGACCACCGGGCCGGGCTGCGGGCCGAAGACATAGCGGGACACGGCGAAGAAGTCGCGCGGGCAGCGCGGCGCACTGTTGGCCGCACCGGGCACATAGCCGGTGCCCAGCATCTGCTGATCGTTGGGCAGGCCGAACCAGAGGGTGCAGAGCTTGTCCAGCACCACTTCGGAGAGCTTCTCGATGTCCAGCAAGGCCTCGCGCAGGCCCAGCTTCTGGTTGCCCTCTTTCAGGGCCGCCAGGTAAGCGCGCGCCACGCGGTAGCTGGCGGCAAAGGCCTCGGGCTCGCTGATGCTCTCAATCGCCGTGTTGATGGCCGGTGCCTGCTCGCGGTGGCCGCTGTCCTCGTCCATGCCGAGGTAGCCCAGGCCGATGGAGCGCTGCATGCGCTCGCCATAGCCGCGCACCGAGTAGCGCTGCTGGCTGTCGCGGAAGACCTCGAGCACGGCCGCGGCCTCGCCGACCAGCACGCCGTAGGCGGTGCGCAGCACGCCACCGGGCTGGGCGCGCACATAGGCCCAGGCGGCGTCGCGGCTGCTGGAATCTTCCAACCATTGCTGCCAGGCGGCGGCGTTGTCCAGGGCCGGCGCACGCTGCGGCGCGGGCGCGGCGGCCGGCAGGGGCTGCTCGACCAGGGCCGGCAGATGGCGCAGGGCGGGCAGGGAGGGCACGAAGAAATAGGCGCCCCATTGCAGCTCGACAAAAGGCTGGTCGCCCAGGTCCAGGTGGACGCTGCGCGGGCCGGCTTCGGTCTGCTCCTCAAAACGGTAGATGCGCGGCTTGCCCTGGGTGGCCACGGCCAGGAAGGGGTCGGACTGCTCGGCCAGGCCGCCGCTGGCATTGCCGCCGGCGATCCAGCGCTGCAGGGTCTCGAACTGCTCGGCCAGATGGGCGTTGTAGGCCATGAAGATCAGGCCGCGGTCCTGGTCCTTCTCATCGTCCTCGCGGGCCGGCTGCGCCAGGCTGCCGGTAGTGGCCGGGCCGTAGGACATGCCCCGGCGCAGCACGCGCGGCACCGCGCCCTCGCGCGGGTTGACGCGGCGGATGTGGGCGTGGAAGGGGCAGGCGCTGCCCGCTGAATCCTGCTGGTAGGTGAAGGCATTGCTGGGGCCGCTGCCGGGCGCGGCCAGCGGCTCGCCATCCAGGCTGCGGCCCATCATCTTGGCCAGCACGCGCTGCGGGTCCAGGCCGTGGATCTGGGCCTGCTCCTGCACGCGGCGCTGCAGGCGGCCGACATGCTGGCGCAGCTTGCGCACGACCAGGAAGCTGCCCAGGTCGAGCAGGGCATCGGCCTTCTCAGGCACGGCATGGCGGTCGCGCGAGGTTGGGAAGCCCAGCACCACCTCGCCGCGCGGCACCGCGTCGGACCAGGGCTTGCCCGGTGCCGTGGGCGGGTTGGCCAGCGGGCCGCCGGCGCGCTGCGGGTCCACCTGGGGTTGGCTGATGCCGTCGATGAAGCCGAAGTTCTCGCGCGTGGCGCCGCTGCTCGGGTCGATATTGCGGCGCATGTCCTGCACGGCCAGCACCTGCAGGCCGCTGTCGCGCTCCAGGCTGGCGATTTCGGCATTCACCGTGGCTGCATTCACACCGGCACCAAAGCGCAGCTGCACCACCAGGTGCACGGCATTGAGGTCCACACGCGCCGCCGGGCTGGCGCGCTCGGCCGCGCCGCGCGGCCAGTTGCGCTCGGGCAGCTTCCAGTAACGCGGGTGGTTGTGGCGCAGATCGCCGAGCACGCCGGCGCGCGCCTCCATGCCTTCCTGGAAAGCCTGAGGGAAGCGCGCCAAGCGCGAGGCCGGCACGCCCAGGGCGCGCAGCCCGGCCAGGCTCAGGGCCACATTGCGGTAGAAACCGCCGGCCGGGGCTTCACCGAGCAGGGTCTGTGCCTCGCTGCTGGGCTTGAACTGCTGGCTGAGCCAGGCCACCGCTTGGCTGCGATTGGCCACGCGCAGCAGCACCAGGGCGCCACCGACCAGATCGGGGTAGGCGCTGAGCATGCCGCCCTGGATGTCGGCATCACGGTAGGCCAGGGCGCGCGGCTTGACCTCGGGCTGGGGCGGCACGGTCTCGAACCAGGCAAGCATCTTGTAATGCGTGGCACGCAGGGCATAGCCGGCGGCCAGCAGAGGGTTGGCCTGCGCCTGCTCGGGCGTGGGCGGCAGCAGGGGGAAGCGCTTGAGGGTGTCCAGACCGCGCAGTTCGAACAGCACATCGCGGGTGGCGCGCAGCAGGCAATAGCCATCCGGCGCGCTGGGCAGGAAATAGCGCTCCAGCGAGTACAGCGCCGCCAGCGCCGGCAGGCCGCGCACCGCCATGTCGAAGGCCGCACGCGGCTCGCTGGGCAGGGGCTTGCTCTCGCCTGGCAGCGGCCGGCGCAGCCGGGTCACGGCCAGATCGCCACCCTCGGGATGCAGGCGGCTTTGGCGCTCCAGCTCGGCCAGGTAGTCGTGGTCGCCGCAGCTGCGGCCCGATTCCAGGTAGAGGAAATCGGCCGAGAACTCGTTGACGCGCACCCACTCGATATAGCGCTCGAACGAAGTCTCGCGCGAGAGGCGGTAGCCCTCGCAGTGGCAGAGCATCAGATCCAGCATGCTGCCCAGGTCATCCCAGATGACGCGCATATACGGCTCCCAGCCGCCGTCGAAACAGACATTGAGCAGGAATTTGTGCGGCGTGCCCTCGGCATCGATGCCCGGGCGCGGCTCGACGATGGCCCAGCGGAAGGAATGGACGATGCGAAAGCGGCTGACCACATCGGTGAACAGCTCGGGCGTCTCGCTCGACTCGCGCGCCGACTGGCGCAAGGCGTTCAGCGTCTTGAGCACGCGGCGCAGGCGCTCAAGGTGGGTGATGGTCTCGAAGGCGTTGACGAAACCGGGCTTGATCGGCGTGAGCAGGCACAGATCGGTGATGCCCTGCAATTGGGTGTCTTGGCGGCTGGCTGGCATATTGGAAAGCTCCCTCGGTGAATATGTCGCGAGGCACAGCGTCCCCGCAGCACACGACGGCGTGATGACAGCCACGGCCGAGGTGCGCCGCCGACCATAGTGGCTGGCCGCCGTTCTGTCCTCGGGATTTCTAGGGATTCGCGGCCGGCTGGGGTGGGTTCAAGCCCGCTTTTCGTCGCCCTGGATGGCGATTCGCGCGCTCCGGCCTGCAGCTCGTCGCCCGAGCCTGGAATGGCCCGGCGAGATTGCCGACACTTCAACCATCGCAACAGAGGAGCCCACCCTCACCAAGGAGATTCGCATCATGGACACCCGCAACACCAGCCTTCTGACCACCTTGTTGACCGCCCTGGGCGCCGTCGCCGCCTCCGCGGTGCTGGCCCTGAGCCAGGCCGAACCGGCCGCGCAGCAAGAGCAAGGTCAGCCGTCGCTGCGTGTCAGCAACAGCGTCGAGCTCAGCCAGAGCCTGCTGCCCGTGACCAAGAGCTGATCTCAGCGAAACAGCTGCGGGTGCTGACGCGCGTACCAGCCCTCGGCCTGCTCATGCGGCAGGTTGAGGAAATCGCGGTAGCCCGGCACCCAGCGATAGGCCAGACCGACCAGGAACAGGCCCAGGCCGAACAGCAGGTAGATCCGGTCCACGCCCAGGCGCAGCAAGCCCAGGCCGGCAAGACCTGGCCCCAGCACCCCAGCGATGTGCATGACCATGAGATTCACCGCCATCAGCCGTGATCGATACGCCTGTGGAATGGCCAACATGCGGTGGGTGTGACCCACCAACTGCACGGTAGCAATGCAGGCCCCAAGCACGGCAAAGCAGAGCACGATCACCAGCCCCTGGTGGCTCACTCCAATGACGGCCATGCACAAGCCCTCGACCAAGATGGCCGTCAGGCTGGCCCTGAAACGACCCATGCGCTCAGCCAGCCAAACCGCCCCACCAAGCGAGCCCAACAACATGCCGGCCGACAGGCCCGCCTCGCAGGCGCCCAGCCAGGCCCCGGACAAGCCCAGGGACTGCACCTTCAAGGGCACCAGCATGCCGATGGCCGGGCCGAAGAACACCATCACCAGAAACGACACCGTGGTCCAGCCGCGCTCCAGCGGCATCTTCCATTTGGCCGCCAGCCCGGCGCGCAGCTCGCGCAGCCAATGGCGGGCGTGCACTTGGGGGCGCAGGGCCGGTGTCTGCACGCGCCAGGCCAGGGCCGCAGCCAGCGCCAGCAGCACGGCGTGCAACCACAGCGCTGCCGGCGTGCCGGCCAGGGCCAGCACCGCGCCACCAAGGGCCGGGCCCAGCAAGCGGCCGATGGCCTGCGCGCTCTTCTGCAGGCCCAGGCCTTCGGTCAGCTGGCTGGGCGGCAGCAGCTCCGCGACGATGCTGAAGGAGGCCGGCATGATGGCCGCCATCGCCACCACCGACAGCAATTCCAGCGCCATGACCCAGTGCAGCCGATAGAACCCGGCTTGGGCCAGAGAGGCGAGCAGCAGGGCTTCGAGCGCCATCAAGGCCAGGCCTGCCGAGATCAGGAGCTTTTTGTCCAGCCGGTCGCCCAGCGGTGACAGCAAAGGCAGGGCCAGGCAAGAGCCCAACGCCAGGCCGCCTGCAAACAGGGCCAGGTGCGCGGCACCGCCCTCATGCGCCACCCACCAGGGTGTGGCCACGCGCCCGACCATCAGCGACAACAACATCAGGGAATCACTGATCAGCAAGAGGCGGAAGGGCCCGCTGAAGGCAGCCAGGCGTCGGGCGGTCGCTTGTAACATCGCGCCAGTTTGACACGCGGGGCCGGCGCGGCCGTGACCCCAAGGCCGCCAACACGGACCACGCCACGCCATGCCCCAACGCCCGATCCCCACGGACTCGAACCGCCGCACTTTCCTCGCCGCCACAGGTGGCATGGCCCTGGTTCTGGCCGCCCTCCTCGCGGGCTGCGGTGGCGGAGGGGGCGGCGGTGACAGCGCGCCTACGCCCGTGCAGCCGGTGCCGCCGGTGGCCGAGGTGCCGCCGCTGAGCAGCCAGTGCCAGAGCAACTCGGTCGCCCGCCTGGCCCAGCCCGCCACGCTGCAAACCGGGCGCAACCAGGAGCTGAGCCTCCTGGCCTGCCCCGGCCACCGCCTGAGCCAGCTGCGCTGGGAGCAAAAGGAAGGCGCGACCCTGGCCACCCTGTCCGCGCGCTCGCAGGCGCTGACGCTCGAGCCCAGCGCTGCCGGCAGCCACCGTTTCGATCTCAGCTACCAGGATGAGCTGGGCCGCAGCCACAGCGCCAGCTTGCCGCTGACCGTGGCGGCCGACGCCAACCCGGCGGCCTTGCGCGCGGTGCTGCGCGGCGAACCCAGCGTCTATGCCGGCGGCAAGTTCTCGATTCGCGCCTGGCTGCCCGGCTTGAGTGACACAGAGCTGGCCACGGCCAGCTGGCGCTGGGAACAGCTGGAAGGGCCGACACTGAACCTCAGCGGCGCCAGCGGCGCGCGCTTGGTGGCCTCGGCGCCAGCCGCCAGCAGCGACACGCTGCTGCGCCTGCGCGCCAGTGCCGATCTCGGCGACGGCCGCAGCGCCAGCGGCGAGTTCAGCCTGCTGGTGCAGGCCCTGCCACCGCTGCCGGCCAACCCCCTGTTCGGCAGCGACGAGACCCCCAGCCGCGTCTACCCCTACAAAGCCAGCAGCCCCCGGGCCGCTGCCTTGAGCGAGTGCATCTACCACCCGGGCCTCAGCTCCAGCAACCCCAACAACCTCTGCACCCTGAGCAAGCTGCCCCTGCTGGGCAGTGCCAGCAGCAACGGCACGCCGACCGTGGACGAGATCATGGACCGCGTGCTGGTCTCCAACGACTGGATGGGTGCCAACTTCGAGCGCTTTCTGCGCGAGCAGGATGTGCACGGCGATTTCCGCCGCATGCTGGCCTCGGTGACGGCCGTGGTGATCGGCGGCCGGGTCCGCCCGGCGTTCTACTGGAGTGCCACCGGCGCCATCTACCTGGACGCCGCCAACCTCTGGCTGACACCCGAGCAGCGCGACACGGTCAGCGAGACACCGGACCCGCGCAGCGACAACGGTGCCTTGCTCAACTACGCCAGCCCCTGGCGTTATGTGAAGGACAACCGCCACGCCATCACCAGCCTGGCCGTGGCCAAGCGCGCCTCACGCAGCCTGGAGGATGTGCAGAACGCGCTCGGCTCCCTGCTGTACCACGAGCTCAGCCATGCCGGCGATTTCCTGCCGCCGCGCGTGCATGCCAGCCTGCTGGGCAGCAGCAGCCGGGTCTACGAAGCCATCCCGGCCCTGACCGCCTCGGAGCAGCTGAATCAGCGCTACCCCTTCTTCTCGCTGGAAATGCGCGGCCTGGCACGCGTGCTGTCCTACGGCGACGCACCCACCGCCACCCAGATCGGCTACCAGCCGCTCGACGTGGTGCGCTTCTTCAGCCAGGACCGGGTCAACGACGACTACAGCTACTCCGTCGCCAGCGGCGCCGCCTTCTCGCGCGAAGACACGGCCATGCTGATCGAAGAGGCGCTGATGCAGCGCCGCCTGGGTGTCTGGCGCGATTACGCCATCACCAACAAGCTCGAGCCCGGCGCCAACAGCGCCGACCTGACCGTCGTCTGGGGCCAGCGGGGCCGCATTGGCGAAGCGGCCATCCGGCCGCGGCTGCAGCTGGTGCTGGCCGAGATCATGCCCTGGCTGCCGGCCGATTTCGCCGATGGCCTGGGCGCACCGCTGGCCCTGCGCACCGGCAGCAGCTGGGGTGCCAACCTCGACCAGGCCGCCCTGCAGGCCGGCAAGATCAAGCCGCTGAGCGCCCAGCAGCGTTACAACGAGCAGGAGCAGACCACACGCGCCCTGCTGCGCGGCCATCGCTGACGCCCCATCTCATCAGAAGGTGTAGCCCAGGCCGACCAGCACGGTCGGTGCGCCTTTGCGCTCGACCAGCGGGCTCTTGGCCGCATCGCCGAGCACGCGGTGGTAGCTGGCATTGGCCATCAGGCTCATGGAATCGCTGAGCTTGTAGCGGGCCGACAGGCCGAGGTCGGCGCCGTAGAGGCCGGCCTTGGGGTGGAACTCCTTGAACGAGGTGGCCGCCGCCTGAGCGGCGCTCACGCCGTAGTAGGACTGCAGATAGCGCTTGTCGGCAAAACCGAGCGACACCTCGGCGCCCAGCTCCAGCGGGCCGCTGGCCAGCAAGGGCAGGCTGCTGCCAATGCTGGCCAGGGTGCCGCCGTGGCCCTTCTTGCCCAGCGCCGTCTTGAGCTCGAAGTTCAAAGGCAGGCCCAGGCCGCTCCAGCTGCCAGCCACGCCCAGCTCGCCACTGGCCTTGATCTTGCCCATGCCGCGCAGGCGGTCACTGCCGCTCTGGCCCAGAAAGCCCTTGACCTTGTGATCCTCACGGCCGGCGTCGACACCCAGGGTCAGCGCAAATTGAAAGTCTGGCTTCTCCACCGCCCAGTAGCGCAGGCCACCGAGGGTGGAGGCTTCGAAGGCGCCCTTGCGATAGCGCAGATCGGGCAGCAGCACGGCATGGCTGCGGCTTTCCTTGGCGCCGACGTACGTGGGGCTGTAGACGGCGCCGATGCCGATCAGGCCATGCAAGCCCTCGCTGGGCGACGACGACTCGGCGGCCTGCGCGCCGAGGCCGGACAAGGCCAGCACGGCGAGGGCCAGCGTGGCCTTGAGGTTGAGATGATGGTTCTTGACTGGGTTCATGGTGGGCGGAAGCTTCGCTCGGGTTGATCGGTGCCGGACCGCTGCCCCATTGGGGCTGGCCGACCGGCAGGGCGCACTGTGCGTACTTGTCGCCGTCACCGCCACCGAACTCGGCGAAGCGCAGGCCCACGCACCGCGACGGCGCAGACCTCGGGCTGAGCAGCCAAATCACCCATGACCACCGGCACAGGTCCGCGTCAGGCATGCCTGGTCGCGGACGCAAGCCCCCGTTCTCAGCCGATTAAAGTTTTGCACTACACAATAAACTCCTGTATCTTCCATCTCAAAAGATAGTCAGTATTTATTAAACATGCGAACCAGCAAAACCCAGCAAGACAAAACCCGGCGCCTGCTGCTGCGCGTGGCCGTGGACCTGATGAGTCGCCAGGGCTTTGATGGCACGACCATGAAAGAGATCGCCCGTGCCGCCGAGCTCGGTGACGCCACCATCTACAAGTACTTCCCCAGCAAAGAAAAGCTGGTGCTGGCGTACTTCGAACAGCAGGCAGGCGACGCGATTGCCCTGATGCAGAAGACCCGGGGACAGCAGGACTTCAGCCTGCAGGAGCGCCTGCAGCTGCTGCTGGACAGCCTGTTGGAGCTGTTGCTGGCCGACCGCGAGTTCGTCGCCATCGCTCACCGCCTGATCCAGGGCGCGCCGCTGTTGCTGCTCAGCCAGGACTTGCCCGGCAAGGCCAAGCTGCGCCAGGCCTTTGTGGAGATGCTGAAGCAGGCGGAGGTCTCCGCTGAGATCGCGCCCTGCGGCTTCAAGAACAGCCTGGCTGGCTTGATGGCCGATGCCGTCTACGGCCTGGTGGCCTACTGGCTGCGCGACGACTCCGAGGAGTTCGGCAACACCCACCAGCTGGTCGACCTGAGCCTGGGCGTGCTGGTCCTGGCTTTGCAAAGCGGCCTGATCAACAAGCTGCTCGATCTGGGCGGCTTTGTGCTGCGCAGCCAGTTGGCCAGGCTGTTGCAACACGGGCCGGGGGGCGGATTGCTGGAACTGCTGGCCCTGACCAAGCGCGGCCTGAGTGCCGGGGTGGCAGCGCGATGAGCGGGCTCAGCAACAGCTGGCTGCTGCTGGGTGGCCTGTTGAGCGCGATCGCCGCAGCTTTGCATGTGCTGATCGTGTTGGGCGGCCCGTCCTGGTATCGCTTTTTCGGCGCCGGCGAAGACCTGGCTCGCATGAGCGCAGCGGGGAGTTGGTGGCCGGCAATCCTGACCTGCGGCATTGCCATGGTGCTGGGTTTGTGGGCGCTCTACGCCCTGGCGGCCAGTGGGCTGCTGGGCCTCCAGCTGCCGTGGCCAAAGCTGGCACTGAGCTTGATCACCGCCATCTACTGCCTGCGCGGGATCGCCATCATTCCCTTGCGCATCTTTGCCCCCGAGCACAGCACGCCCTTCCTGGTTTGGAGCTCGCTCATCTGTCTGGCGTATGGCGTGGTGCACCTGATCGGCTTGCGCCAGGTCTGGGATCAGCTGCCGTGATGGCCAAAGCCCCTCGTACCAGCCGGCTGGCCCGAAGCGCCATCGCCGGCACCGCCGTGGCGCGCGCAGGGGTGGCCCACCTGAGCCACAAACTGAAGCCTCGAGTCCCAGCGACCGGCGCCGCGGACCCTCGTGCCCAGTTGGCACAGCAGACGCATGAGGCGGAGCTCGGCCGCATCCTGTTCGGGGCGCTGAATCAGCTCAAGGGCACGGCACTGAAAGCCGCTCAGTTGCTCAGCATGGAACTGGACTTGCTGCCCGAGGCGCTGCGCCAGGAGTTGAGCCGCGCGCAGTACCAGGTCTCGCCCTTGAACCGGGCGCTGGTGATCAAGCTCTTGCGCCAGGAGTTCGGTGCCGGGCCGGAGTCCTTGTTCGCCAGCTTCGAGGCGCAGGCTTTTGCTGCGGCCAGCCTGGGCCAGGTGCATGGCGCCACGCTGCAGGACGGGCGGGCGCTGGCGGTCAAACTGCAATACCCAGGCATGGCGGCCTCGGTCCACAGCGATCTGGCACTGCTGCACCTGCTGCTGCGCAGCGTGGGCGGGATGGGCTCAGTCACGGCGCCTCGGCCCGAGGTCTTGGACACGGTGCTGGGCAGCATCGAGCAGACCCTGATTGAGGAGCTCGACTACCGGCGCGAGGCCCAGCAGCTGGAGTGGTTCCGCGATCGCTTGCAAGACCTGCCGGACCTGGTGCTGCCGCGAACCATCAACGCCTTGTGCAGCGCCCGCGTGCTGAGCATGGAACGCCTGCCTGGCTTGCATTTGAAGGAATGGCTGGCCACCGGGCCCAGCCAGGCGGAGCGCAATCGCCACGGCCAGACCTTGTTCGACCTGTTCATGCACAGCAGCTTCCGCCTGCACAGGCTGCAGGCCGACGCTCATGCCGGCAACTATCTCTTCATGCCCGACGGACGCCTGGGTTTGCTGGACTTCGGTTGCACCCGGGAGCTGCGACCGCAGTTCAGTGTGTCGCTGGCCGCCGCCTGGTGTGCCCTGCTGAGCCAACCGTGTGACAAGCCGGCCCTGCAGATGGCCTACGAGACGCTGGGCTTGATCACACCGGGCCTGGATGCCGCCGATTTCGGCACTCGGCTGCTGCCGGCCTTGGCGCCCGTCCTGAACTGGCAGGTCAGGCCCTTCCGTGACGCCGAGTTCGATTTCGGCCAGCACCCGCCACCACCGCGACCCAGCGCCGAGCACCAGCGCATCGCCATGAGCTATCTGCGGCAGATGGCCCCCGAGCTGCCTTTCTTCGACCGCGCCTACCTTGGCCTGCTGCAACTGCTGCGCCAGCTGGGCGCGCGGGTGCGCACCGGCAACCCATGGATCCACGGATGACCCAGACCTTGCCACCGGGCCAGCATCGGCGGCTCGACTTCCCCCGCTTCGGCCTGCTGCGTTTCGCGCAGCGCATGCCTACCCAGGCACCGCCGCTGCGGCTGCGGGTCTGCGGCCTCGTCAGGAAAGAACTGTGGCTCGACGCGGCCGCCTGGGCCGGCCTGCAGCGCGTGACGCTGCAATGCGACTTCCACTGCGTCACCGGCTGGTCCAGCGCAGGGCTGAGCTGGAGCGGGGTGCGCATGCGCGATGTGTACCAAGCCCTGATCCAAGCGCAGGCTGAGCCGGACGATCAGGTCGCCTACGTCCTCATGAGGGGCAGCGATGGCGCTCGTGCCTGCCTGCCGCTGGCCGATCTGCTGGCCGAAGATGTACTGCTCGCCGACCAGCTGAACGGGCAGGCCCTGGGCCTGGACCATGGGGCACCGCTGCGCCTGGTGGCGCCGGCCCACTACGGCTACAAAAGCGTCAAACATCTGGAGCGCCTGGAGTTCTGCCGCGACCTGAGCCGCTACCGAAGCAGCGCCTGGCGCTTCATGGACCATCCACGCGCCCGGGTGGCCCATGAAGAACGCGGACGCTGGCTGCCCGGCTGGCTTCTGCGCTGCCTGTACCGGCCCCTGGTCACGTTCACAGTGCGGCGCTTTGCCAAGGCCGGCACGGCGGATCGCCTGGCGAAGCACGGTTGAACCCAGCTTCACAGACCGAGGCGATGCGCTCATGACATCAAACACGGACAGCGACTGGTCCGTGCTGCGTCGAGCGTCGCAGGCTCACGCCGCCGTGAGCATGGAGCCGTACAACATCAAGACGAGCGCGCCGATCAGGCAGGTGGTGTAGCCCAGGCCCACGAAAGCACTGCGCAAGGCGCGCGACCAGAATGCGCCACCGTAAACCCGGCGCTCGGCCTGCACACCGTGCCACGCCAGCGGCAGCAGCACCAGGAGCGAACCACCGCCACTGGGCATCAGCAAGGCCAGGGGCACCAGCAAGAAAACAATGCAGTGCACATGGGTGGCATAGACCAGATGGGCGATATAGCGCTGCGGCCGTCCTGGCATGGGCACCCGATAGTGGCGATGCGCCAGCTGCAAGAGGGCGGCATACAGCGGCAGCATGGCCACCAGGGCGTAGGAGCCATAACGCAGCAGGCCATCGCTCAACGCGCGGGCACGCTGGGCCTGGGGCAGGGTGCGGAAATGCGCCAGCCGCTGCAGCGCCCGCGCCTGGACCGGATGGTCCGCGTGACGCAGCAGCCAGGCCTGGAGGTGATCGACCAGGCTGAGGGTCCAATCGTGCGTCCCGGGGCTGCCGGCGGCCTGGGGCTGGGTCTGCGGCGCCGAGCGGGCCGCAGGGCTCTGGAGCAAGACCGGCTCCGAGCCGAACTTCAGGGCCGCGAACATCAGCACCGAAAGCGCGAAAAACAATCGGCCCGGGCGCACATAGTGTTTGCGCCGGCCGTTCAAGTACTCGACCGTCAGCTGGCCCGGGCGAAACACCAGCAGGAACAAGCTGCGCCAGAGCCGGCCATCGACGGCCAGCAGACGGCCGGTGGCTTCGCCGACAAACTCCCGCAGCGTGGGCAGCTCGACCCGGGTCTCCTGGCCGCATTGGGCGCAAAAAAGCCCGCTGACCTCGGCGCCGCAGTTGCGGCAGCGGGTGAGCGGGCGGGCATCGCTGGCGGCCGCCCCCGGGCCGGCCTCGGCCGAAGGGGCGGTGCCGGGCTGCATCGCCTCCTCAGGCGGCGGCAGCGGCCGAGACCGGGGCCTCGCCCTGGTAGCCGCGCGGCACCGCGCCGAGCAGGCGGCGGGTGTACTCCTGTTGCGGCGCATCGAGCAGGGCCTGGGTCTCGTTCTGCTCGACCACATCGCCGTTCTGCATCACCAGCACCTCGTCGGAGATGAACTTCACCACCGCCAGATCATGGCTGATGAAGACATAGCTGAGGCCGAACTCGTCCTGCAGGTCCTTGAGCAGATTGAGCACCTGGGCCTGCACCGACACGTCCAACGCCGACACGGCTTCGTCCAGCACCAAGACCTCGGGGTTGAGGGTCAGGCAGCGGGCGATGGCGATGCGCTGACGCTGGCCGCCCGAGAACTCGTGAGGGTATTTGTTCAGCACCGAGTCGTCCAGGCCCACCTTCTTAAGCAGGGCGCTGGCGCGGGCCAGGCGCTCCTCATGGTCCTTGCCGATCTTGTGGATCTCCATCGGTTCGACCAGGGTCTGGCCAATGGTGAAGCGCGGGTTCAGCGAGGCATACGGGTTTTGGAACACCACCTGGATGCGGCGGCGCATCTTCTGCCAGTCGTTGCCGCTCATCTTGAGCAGATCCTTGCCCTCGAACAGCACCTCGCCGCCGGTGGGCTCGTGCAAGCGCAGCAGGGTCAGGCCCATGGTGGTCTTGCCGGAGCCGGACTCGCCCACCACGCCCAGGGTGTAGCCCTTGCGCAGCTTGAAGCTGACCTGCTTGACGGCCTTGAACTCCTTCTTGCTGAACAGACCGGCCTTGAAATAAAAGCTCTTCTGCAGGCCGCGCGCTTCCAGGATGACCGGGGCGTTCGGGTCCTTGGCCTTGCCCACGGCCTGGGCGCGGACCTCGCCTTTTTGCGCGGCGATGTGGTCGTCGATGACCATCAGGCGCGCCGGGTTCTCGCTCAGCGAGGGGCGGCAGGCCAGCAAGGCCTTGGTGTAGCTGTCTTGCGGAGCGTTGAAGATCTCGGCCACCGAGGCCTTCTCGCGGATCTCGCCGTGGCGCATCACCACCACCTGGTCGGAGATCTCGCCCACCACGCCCAGATCGTGCGAGATGAACAAGAGGCTCATCTTGTGCGTCTCTTTGAGCTTGGCCATCAGCTCCATAACCTGGCGCTGGATGGTCACGTCGAGCGCCGTGGTCGGCTCGTCGGCGATCAAGAGCTTGGGGCTGCAGGCCAGGGCCACGGCAATCATCACGCGCTGCTGCTGGCCGCCGGACATCTCGTGCGGATAGGCCTTGAGGCGGCGCTTGGGCTCGGGGATGCCCACTTCGTTGAGCAGCTCTTCGGCGCGCGCCAGAGCCTGCTTCTTGCTCATGCCCATGTGCTTGATCAGGGGCTCCATGATCTGGTCGGCCACGGTGAAGACCGGGTTCAGCGAGGTCATGGGGTCCTGGAACACGCAGGCGATGTCGCGGCCGCGGATGGCTTGCAGCTCGGGCAGCGAGGTCTGCAGCAGGTCACGGCCCTGGAACAGGATCTTGCCCTGGCGCTCGGCATTGCTGGGCAGCAAGTTGAGGATGGACATGGCCGTCACCGACTTGCCCGAGCCCGACTCACCCACCAGGGCGACGGTCGAGTTCTCGGGAATGTCGAAGCTGATGCCCTTGACGGCCAGCGCGCGTTGCATCTGGCCGTTCACCTTGCCCATGCGGAAGGCGACCTTGAGGTCTTGAATTGAAAGCATGTGTGCCCCTCGTTCAGCGAGTACGCTGACCGGTCCCCCGAGGGGACGCCAGCCAGCAGGCTGGCATGACGGGCCGGCTTGGGGCGGCCCGGCGCTCGGCCCGGATAGTCAACAACGGTCCCATCACTCGAGACCTCTCAATTTCGGATCCAGCGCATCGCGCAAGGCGTCGGTGAACAGCGCGAAGGCCGTCACGAACACCGCCATCAGGGCGGTCACCGCCGCCAGCTGCCACCAGTAGCCGAGGATCAGCTCGCTCTGCGATTCGCTCAGCATGGTGCCCCAGGAGACCTGGTCCACGCCCACACCCAGGCCCAGATAGGACAGGATGACCTCGCTCTTGATGAAGCTCACCACATGCAGGCTCAGCTGCACCAGGGCCACATGCGAGACATTGGGCAGGATGTGCTTGAACATGCGCGAGTAGCGCGAGGCGCCGATGGCCTCGGCCGAGCGCACGTACTCGCGCACCGAGTGCTTCATGAACTCGGCACGGATCAGGCGGTAGATGCCGGGCCAGCCGGCCAGGCCCAGAATCATCACCACCGACATCACGCCCTTGCCGAAGATCACGGCGAAGGCAAAGATCAGCAGGATGCTGGGGATGGCGGTGAAGACGTTGTAGAGCCACTCGAGAAAGTCGCCGATCTTGCCGCCGAAGAAGCCCGAGATCGCGCCCAGCACCGTGCCGATGATGGTGGCCACCACGGCCGCCAGCACGCCCACCAGGATGGACACTTCCGCGCCCTTGATCACCTTGGCCAGCACATCGCGGCCCAGGCGGTCGCCGCCCAGGGGCAGGGTCTCGGCCTTGACCACCTCTTCGGTCTTGAACTGGCTGGCGCGCTCTTCCCATTCCTTGTACTTGGGCGCCAGGGGGTCGATGTCGCTGAGGTCGACATTGGGGCCCTTGGGCTGGGCGATCACGCCTGTGGCCTCGGCCGGGGCCGGGCCCATGAAGGTCGGCGGCGCATTGGGCACGCCCACTTCCTTCTGCCAGTTCTTGGCCAGCAGGCCGCTGGCCGAGGCGATCACCATCAAGAGGAAGACCGCGACGATGGCCATGGAGACCATGCCCACCTTGTCAGCCTTCAGGCGGCGCCAGGAAGCGGCCCACACGCCTTCAGATTTCTGCGCCTTGTTGTTGCCGGATGCGGCGGGGGTCGGAGAAGACATCACTGCACTCATTTCAGCACCACGCGCGGGTCGACCAGCTTGTACAGTACGTCGGTGATCAGGTTCACCACCATGGTCAGGAAGGCGATGTAGATGGCAAAGGCCTGGATGACCGGGTAGTCGCTGCGGTTCACAGCCAGCAGGATCTCGCGGCCCAGCCCCGGGATGGAGAAGAACACCTCGAGCAGGAAGCTGCCGACGAACACGCCCGGCAGGGCCACCGAGATATTGGTCATGATGGGGATCATGGCGTTGCGCAGCACATGCTTGAGCAGGATGGTGCGCTCGGTCATGCCTTTGGCGCGCGCGGTGCGCACATAGTCATGGCCGATCTCGTCGAGGAAGAAGGTGCGATAGAGGCGGGTGTAGGGCGCAATCGCCACCGCCACGGCCACCATGATGGGCAGGGGCGCGTAGGTGGTGAGGTTGGTCCAGACGCTGTCGGTCCAGCCCTGCACCGGGAACCAGCCCAGGCGGAAGGCGAACACATACTGGCCCACGATCACGTAGACCAGCAGCGAGATCGACACCGCCACCGTGCTCAGGATCATGACCGTGCGGTCGGTCAGGCTGCCGCGCACGGCGGCCACGGCCAGGGCGAAGGGAATGGCCAGCGAGACTTCCAGGATCAGGATGGGCAGCATCACCGTCAGCGTGGCCGGCAGGCGGCTGCTGAACAGATTCGCGACCGATTCATTGGTCGCCCAGCTCTTGCCCCAGTCGAAGGTGACGATCTGCTTGATGAAGATCCAGAGCTGCTCCCAGACCGGCTTGTTCAGGCCCAGCTGTTCGCGGATCGCGTCGATCTGCTCGGGGCTGGCGTTGAGGCCACCCATGATTTCAGCGGGATCGCCGCCAAAGTACTTGAAGAGAAAGAACACCAGCAGCACGACGCCGAGCAGAGTCGGAATCATTTGCCACAAGCGCCTGAGCAGGTATGCCGCCATTGCTGTCGGGCTCCAGTTAACGCGTCGTCGGTTGGACAAAAGAAACCCCGCACGCGGGTGGCGGACGGGGTTTGCGGGAAAAGTTGCGCGAGTCTAAGCGAAGCCAGGGCCGGTTTTCACGGCATTTGCCCTGAGCGCCCCATGGATTGGGGCTTTTGCGGGTCAGCCGTCTCAGGGCGCGCGCGCACAGCGCCCGCGGGAGCTGGGCGAAAATTGCAGCAACTGATGCACGATCTGCATGACCCCGCTGTGACGCCGGATCGCCCACAGGCCCTAGACTCCGCAACTTTGCGCGCGCCCTCGTCTGTCACCCTGCCCGATCCCGGCATGCGACGCGCCCGACGATGCCCCCTGGGCGCTCTGGGTGATCCCCTGGCGCCCCGAGACCTTTACTGAGCATGACCATGAGCCACCTGCCACGCCCGACCTTCTCGCCCCTGGCCCGCCCCGCCGCCGTCCGTCGCGCCCTGATCGGCCTGAGCCTGGCCATGGCCGGTGCCACCGGCCTGCCCGTCTGGGCCGCCCCAGATGCCGGCGCCGCCGAGGGCAATGCCGCAGCCGCCCCCAAGGTGCTGCGCTATGCCTTCCGGGTTGCCGAGACCGGCTTCGATCCGGCGCAGATCAGCGACACTTATTCCAAGACCGTGGCCGCCGGCATCTTCGATGCGCCCCTGAAGTTCGAGTACCTGGCCAAACCGGCCAAGCTGGTGCCCAACACCGTGGTGGCCATGCCCGAGATCTCGGCCGACTTCAAGACCCTGACTTTTGAAGTGAAGCCCGGCATCTACTTCAACGATGACCCGGCCTTCAAGGGAGCCAAGCGCGAGCTGACCGCGGCCGACTACATCTACTCCATCAAGCGCCACTACGACCCGCAGTGGAAGAGCCCCAACCTCTACCTGCTGGAGAACGTCAAGATCCTCGGCCTCTCGGAGCTGCGCAAGGAGCTGATGGCGGCCAAGAAGCCTTTTGACTACGAGCGCCCGGTCGAAGGCCTGCAGCAGCTCAGCCGCTACAAATTCCAGATCAAGCTGGGCGTGGGCGACCCGCGCTTCATCAACCAGTTCGCTGACAGCGGCTTCCTCGGCGCCGTGGCGCGCGAGGTGGTCGAGGCCTATGCAGACAAGATCATGGAGCACCCGGTGGGCACAGGCGCCTGGCGCCTGGCCGAGTGGCGCCGCAGCTCGCGCATCGTGCTCGAGAAGAACCCCAACTACCGCGAAGAGTTCTACCAGGAGCAGCCGCCGGCCGACAAGCCCGAGCTGGCCGCGCAAGTGCGTGCCTTGCAGGGCCGACGCCTGCCCATGATCGACCGGGTGGAGATCGCCATCATCGAAGAGACGCAGCCGCGCTGGTTGTCCTTCCTCGGCAACGAGGCCGAGATCCTGCCCGAGCTGCCCTTCGAGTTCGCCGGCATCGCCATCCCCAACAACAAGCTCGCACCCAGCCTGGCCAAGCGGGGCGTGCAGATGACACGCTTCGTCTACCCCGAGATCGCGTTCTCCTACTTCAATATGGAAGACGCGACCGTGGGCGGCTACACGCCCGAGAAGATCGCGCTGCGCCGCGCCATCTCCCTGGGCATGGATGTCAACAAGCAGATCCGCATCGCCCGCCGCGGCCAGGGCATTCCGGCCCAGGGCCCGTCCATCCCCGGCGTGTTCGGCCATGACCCGAACTTCAAGTCGGAGATGAGCGAGTACAACCTGGCCAAGGCCAAGGCCTTGCTCGACCTCTACGGCTACATCGACAAGGACGGCGACGGCTGGCGCGACATGCCCGACGGCTCGCCCCTGCGCATCGAATACGCCACCCAGCCCAACACCGACAGCCGCCAGCTGGTCGAGCTCTGGAACAAGGGCATGGACGCGCTGCACATCAAGATGACGTTCAAGACCGCCAAATGGCCGGAGAACCTCAAATCCGCCAATGCAGGCAAGCTGCAGATGTGGGGCGTCAGCTGGGTCGCCTCGACCCCGGACAACGACACCTTCCTGGCGCTCGGCGACGGCCGCGCCAAGGGCAAGGCCAACAAGGCCCGCTTCGATCTGCCAGCCTTCAACGAGCTCTACCAGAAGCAGAAGGCCCTGCCGGACGGCCCCGAGCGCCAGGCCGTGATGCGCGAGGCCCAGCGCCTGCTGATCGCCTACATGCCCTACAAGATGGACATCCACCGCATCTTCACCGACCTGGCCCAACCCTGGGTGATCGGCTACGAACGCAATGTCTTCGTCCGCACCTTCTGGAACTATGTGGACATCGATCTGGATCGTTTCCAGCGCGAGAACAAGTAAGCCAGGGAATGCGCCCGGGACCGAGGCCCGGCCCGCCGCCTTGGGGTTCGACTGCATGGTCGCCCCCAGCTATTGGCACTAGACTCCCGCCCAGACCAGGACGATGAAGCAACTTGCTGTTTCGCTTCATCGTTCACCCCACCGAACGCGCCGCAGCCACAAGCTTGCCGGCGCGTTTGTTTGCCGAAGACGCGTTCGCATCGCGCCGCGCTGGGTGACATATGCGGGATTCTGGGCACACCGGTTGAGACCGGCCAGCCCCGAGACCCGCGCGTCGCCGCAGGCGGTCGATTCCAAGAGACGACACCGGCGAGGACTGAGGAGACGCGAATGTTGTGGAAACGCCTGCCCGCGAGTACGCGGCGGCTTGTGCAGGCCCTGACCGCCGGCCTGCTCGGATGCAGTGCCGCACTGGCCGCGCCCGAGACGGGACCGGCCCATGTGCTGCGCATGGCCTTCCCGATCGCCGAGACCAGCCTGGACCCGGCCCAGATCAACGACGAGTACTCCAGCGAGATCGTCTCCAACATCTTCGAGTCGCCCCTGGTCTACGACTACCTGGCCCGGCCGGTTCAACTCAAGCCGCTGACGGCCGCCGCCCTGCCCGAGGTCAGCGCCGATTTCAAGCAGTTCACCCTGCGCATCAAGCCCGGCATCCATTTCGCGGCCGACCCGGCTTTCAAAGGCCTGAAACCGGGTGAAAAGCGCGAACTGGTGGCGGCCGACTATGCCTATGCCCTGAAGCGCCATTTCGACCCACGCCTGCGCAGCCCGCATTTCGCCAACCTGGAAAGCGAGCAAATCCTGGGTCTGGCGGCCCTGCGCGAGCGCAGCGTCAAGAGCGGCAAGCCCTTCGACTACGACGCCCCGGTCGAGGGCCTGCAAACACCAGACCGCTACACCCTGGTCATCAAGCTGGGCCGGCCCAGCCCGCGCTTCGCCCACCGCCTGGCCCAGCCCATGAGCCTGGCCCTGGCGCGCGAGGTGGTGGAAGCCTACGGCGACAACATCGGCGAGCACCCGGTGGGCACCGGGCCCTTTGTGCTCAAGGACTGGCGGCGCGCCTCGCGCCTGGTGCTGGAGCGCAACCCGGGCTTCCGCGAGGCCTATTTCGACGAGAACCCGGCGCCCGATGACGCCGCCGCCCAGGCCGTGGCGCGTGAGCTCAAGGGCCGGCGCCTGCCCCTGGTGGACCGGGTCGAGCTGTCCATCGTCACCGAGAACCAGCCGCGCTGGCTGGCCTACCTGGGGGGCGATTTCGACTTCCTGGTCGTGCCGAATGAGTACGCAGCCTTGGCCGCTCCGGGAGGCCAACTGGCCCCGCACCTGGCCAAGCGGGGCATGCGCCTGCACCGCAATCTGCTCTCCGACGTGATCTTCAGTTACTTCAATATGGAGGATCCGGTCGTGGGCGGCTACACGCCGGAGAAAGTGGCGCTGCGCCGCGCCATCGGCCTGGGCTACGACAACGAAGAGGAAATCCGCTCGGTGCGGCGCGGCCAGGCGATTCCGGCGCAGAGCATCGTCACGCCCAACACCTTCGGCTACCAGGCGCAGTTCAAGACCGAGATGAGCGAGTACAAGCTGGCCAAGGCCCGGGCCCTGCTCGATCTCTACGGCTACACCGACAAGGACGGCGACGGCTGGCGCGACCTGCCCGACGGCAGCCCGCTGCGCCTGGAGTACCACACCCAGCCCGACAGCAACTCGCGCGCATTCAACGAGCTCTGGCGCAAGCACATGGCCGCGCTGCAGATTCAGATCGAGTTCAAGGTCGCCAACTGGCCAGACCATATGAAAGCCGCCCGGGCCGGCCGCCTCATGATCTGGATGTTGAGCTGGACGGCCGATATGCCGGACGCCGACTCCCTGCTGGCCACCGCCTACGGCCCAGCCAAGGGCGAAGACAACCTCAGCCGCTTCAGCCTGCCCGAGTACGACCGCCTGGTGCAGCGCAGCCAGAGCATGGCCGACGGCCCGGAGCGCCAGGCGGTCATCCAGGAAGCCGAGCGCCTGCTGACCGCCTACATGCCGATGAAGGCCCATGTACACCGCATCCGCCTTCGCCTGGCCCAGCCCTGGCTGAAGGGCTATCTGCCCCATCCTTTCCTGCAAGGCTTCTGGCGCTTCCTGGACAGCCAGCCGCCGGCCGGCAAGAAGTCCTGAAACGGTGGTGGGCACCGTGAATCGCCTCTCGACGCGGCGGCAGGCCCTGGCCGCTGTAGCTGGGCGTTGGGCCGCGCGGCTGCTCGGCGCCAGCTTGCTTCTGGCTGCGGCCGGGCAGTTGCGGGCTGCAACAGACGCGCCGAGCGAGGAGCCGCCTCGTGTGTTGCGCTACGCCTTCCGCATCGCCGAGACCGGCTTCGATCCGGCCAAGGTGCAGGACATCTATTCGCGCACCATCACCCAGCACATCTTCGAGTCGCTCTTCACCTACGACCATCTGGCTCGCCCGGTACGGCTCAAGCCGCTGACGGCGGCGGCGCTGCCCGAAGTCAGTGCGGACTTCAAGACCTGGACCATTCGCCTGCAGCCCGGCATCTACTTCGCCGACGACCCGGCCTTCAAAGGCCAGCGCCGTGAGCTGGTGGCGGCCGACTATGTCTACAGCTTCAAGCGCTTTGCCGACCCGCAGACCAACAGCCCCGCCTGGGACACGCTGGAAGAAAACCATGTGCTGGGTCTGAACGAGTACCGCGCCGAGCTGGAGCGCAGCAAGAAACCTTTCGATTACGAACGCCCGATCGAGGGCCTGCGCGCCCTGGACCGCTACACCTTGCAGATCCGCCTGGCGCGTTCGCGCCCGCGCTTCGACCAGACCCTGGCCGATGGCAGCCTGTTCGGCGCGGTGGCGCGCGAGGTGATCGAGGCCTACCCGGATCGCAGCATGGAGCACCCGGTCGGCACCGGGCCCTTCCGCCTGGCGGCCTGGCGGCGCAGCTCCCTGATCGTGCTGGAGCGCAACCCCGCTTACCGGGAGCGTTACTACGACGCCCAGCCGCGCATCGATGACAGCGAGGGTCAGGCCTTGCTCAATCGCTTCAAGGGCCGGCGCATCCCCATGATCGACCGGGTGGAGATTTCCATCATCGAGGAGAACCAGCCGCGCTGGCTGTCCTTCCTGAACGGCCAGTTCGATCTGATCGACCGCGTGCCCGAGGACTTCATCAACCAGGCCATGCCGGGCGGCCGCCTGGCGCCAGGCTTGGCCAAACGCGGCATCCAGGGCTACCAGGTGCTGACGGCCGATGTGCTGTTCACCGTTTTCAACCACGAAGACCCGGTGATCGGCGGCAACCAACCCGAACGCATCGCCCTGCGCCGCGCCATGGCCCTGGGTACCGATTCCGAGCGCGAAATCCGCGTGGTGCGGCGCGGCCAGGCGATTGCCGCGCAATCGCTGCTGATGCCCCACACCACCGGCTACGACCCGCGTTTCAAGAGCGAGGGCGGCGACCACGACCCGGCGCGCGCCCGCGCGCTGCTGGACCTGTACGGCTACCGCGACCGCGACGGCGACGGCTTCCGCGAGCAGCCCGATGGCAGCCCGCTGCAGCTGGTCAGCCTGAGCACGCCGGAGAGCTTCCAGCGCCAGATCGACGAGATCTGGCAGAAGGCCATGGCGCAGATCGGCATCCGCGTCGAGTTCAAGACCGGCAAATGGCCGGAGAACCTCAAGGCCATGCGGGCCGGTCGCTTCCAGATCTGGTCGCTGGCCATGTCGGCCGCTTCGCCGGACGGTCAGGATTCATTGGGCCTGTACTACAGCCCCCGCATCGGCGGCAGCAACTACGCTCGCTTCCGCCTGCCCGAGATGGACCGTCTGTACGAGAAGGCCAACAGCCTGCCCGACGGCCCCGAGCGCAGCGCGGTGTTCGCAGAGGCGAAACGCGTGGCGACAGCCTATGCCCCCTACCGCGCGCGCGGCCACCGCCTGCTGACCGACCTGGCTCAGCCGCAGCTGATCGGCTATCGCCGCCCACCGTTCTGGCTGAACTGGTGGGAGTATGTGGACATCGATCCTTCGGCCGCAGAACGTCGCCCCCTTTCGACCCCGAGCCCTTGACGCCATGACCCCGATTCAGAAGTTCCTGCGTGCCGCTGGCAGCCTGCTGTGCCTCGGTTTCTTGCACATCAGCGCCATGAGTGCGGCTGCGACAGCCGCTCCCGAGGACCCGGCGGGGCGCAAGGTCTTTCGCTACGCCTTCCTGGTGGCCGAAACCGGTTTTGACCCGGCGCAGATCAGCGACACCTATTCGATGACGGTGACGCCACACATTTTTGAGGCGCTCTACAGCTACGACTACCTGGCCCGCCCGGTCAAGGTGAAGCCGCTGACGGCGGCCGCCATGCCCGAGGTGTCGGCCGACTTCAAGACCTGGACGATCAAGATCCAGCCCGGCATCTACTTCACCGAACACCCCGCCTTCAAGGGCCAGAAGCGGGAGCTGGTGGCCGCCGACTACGTCTACAGCTTCAAGCGCTTTGCCGACCCGGCGCTGAAGAGCCCGATGTGGAACACCGTGGACGAGTGGGGCGTCAGCGGCCTGGCCGCCCTGCGCCTGAGCGCTCTCAATGGCAAGCGGGCCTTCGATGCCAAGCTGCCGATCGAGGGCCTGCGGGCGTTGGACCGCTACACCTTGCAGATCAAGCTGGACCAGCCGCGCCCGCGCCTGCTGGAGCAGCTGGCGCGAAGCGACCTGTTCGGTGCAGTGGCCTGGGAAGTGGCCGAGATGTATGGCCGCGACACCATGGAGCACCCGGTGGGCACCGGCCCTTTTGTGCTGAAGGAATGGCGGCGCAGCTCCCGCATGGTGTTCGAGAAGAATCCCGGCTACCGCGAACGCTTTTACGACGCCGAACCGAATGCCGATGACGCCGAGGGCCAGGCCCTGGCCGCGCGCTTCAAGGGCCGGCGCATTCCCATGATCGACCGGGTGGAGATCGCCATCATCGAGGAGAGCCAGCCGCGCTGGTTGTCCTTCTTGAACCGCGAGCATGATTTCCTGGAGCGGCTGCCACCGGATTTTGTCAACGTGGCCATTCCCCATGGCAAGCTGGCCCCCAACCTGGCCAAGCAGGGCATGCAGCTGAGCCGCGTGCTGGCGGCCGACAGCGCCTTCACCTTCTTCAATATGGAAGACCCCACGGTGGGCGGCTACAGCGCCGAGAAGGTGGCGCTGCGGCGCGCACTCTCGCTGGCCATCGATGTGGAGGGCGAGATCCGCCGCGTGCGCCGGGGCCAGGCCATCATCGCCCAATCCCTGATGCTGCCGCACACCAGCGGCTACTCGGCCAGCTACAAGAGCAGCATGGGCGACTACAGCCCGGCGCGGGCCAACGCCCTGCTGGATCTGTACGGCTATGTCGACCGCGATGGCGATGGCTGGCGCGACATGCCCGACGGCAGCCCGCTGGTGATCGAGGTGGCCAACCAGCCCGATGCCTTGTCGCGCCAGTATGACGAGCTCTGGCAGCGCAACCTCAATGCCGTGCGCATCAAGGCCCGCTTCATGCATGGCAAATGGCCCGAGCAGCTGAAGATGGCGCGGGCCGGCAAGCTCATGCTCTGGTACCTGGGCACCGTGGCAGCCGCCCCCGATGGCCTGCCCGCGCTGCAGCGGCTTTACGGGCCCCAGTCCGGCAACCAGAACCTGGCGCGCTTCAAACATGCGGAATTCGATGCCATCTACGATCGCCTGCAGCTGATGCCCGACGGTCCGGAACGTGAAGCCTTGTTCCTGCAGGCCAAGCGCATCCAGGCGGCCCTGATGCCCATGAAGACCCATGTCCACCGTCTGGTGTCCGACATCTCGCAGCCCTGGCTGATCGGCTATCGCCGCCCCCTGTTCCGCTACGACTTCTGGCAGTACCTGGACATTGACACGGCGCGCCAGCCGGCCGCACGCTGAGGCAGCCGGAACCAGGGAGCGAGGACCATGCAAAGACGTGAGCTGATGGCCGCTGCCGGCCTGCTGGCGGCCAGCCCCTGGACCCAGGCCCTGCCCGACAGCGCGGCGAAACCCAAGCGCAAGGTTTTGCGCACTGCCTTCAACTCCGCCGAAGTGGGCTTTGACCCGCCCCAAGTTTCCGACCGCACCTCGGTCGCGGTGAACGCCCATATCTTTGAATCTCCACTGACCTACGACCTGCTGGCCCGGCCGGTGCAGCTGCGGCCGCAGACGGCGGCCGGCCTGCCCGAGGTGTCCGCCGATTTCAAGCGTTTTGTTTTCACCATCCGGCCCGGCATCTTCTTCGCCGACGACCCGGTGTTCCAGGGTCGGCGGCGTGAGCTGGTGGCGCAGGACTACGTCTACACCGTCAAACGCTTCTACGACCCGCGGCTCAAGACCGAACATCTCTACCAGTTCGAGAACGCCAAGATCCTGGGTTTGAGCGAGCTGCGCCAACACGCCATCGAGCGCAAGACCGCCTTCGACTACGACCGCGAAGTGACTGGCCTGCGGGCGCTGGACCGCTACCGCTTCGAGGTGCGCCTGGCCGAGCCGGACCCGCGCTTTGTGTACCTGTTTGCCAATGCCGGCTACACCGGCGCCGTGGCGCGCGAGGTGGTGGAGGCCTATGCCGAGGACCTTCTGGCGCATCCGGTAGGCACCGGCCCCTTCCGACTCAAGCACTGGCGGCGCAGCTCGCAGATCGTGCTGGAACGCAACCCCGGCTTCCGTGAGGAAATTTTCGAGCCCGGCGAGGTACCGCCCGATGCCCAGAGCCAGGCCATCGCCCAGGCGCTGAAAGGGCGGCGCCTGCCGCTCCTGGACGAGGTGCAGATCAGCATCATCGTGGAGACCCAGCCGCGCTGGCTGGCCTTCAACGGCGGCGAGCTCGACCTGCTGGAAATGCCCACCGAGGTGGCCCCTTTGGCCATGCCGGGCGGGCAGCTGGCACCCAATCTGCGCAAGCGCGGCGTGCAGGCCTTCACCAGCTATGGCGCCGACATCGGTTTCAGCTTCTTCAATATGGAAGACCCGGTGGTCGGGGGCCTGTCGCCGGAACGCGTGGCCCTGCGCCGCGCCATCGTGCTGGGCTATGACAACGAGGCCGAGATCCGCATCGTCTACAAGGGCCAGGCCGCGCCAGCGCAAACGATGCTGCCGCAAATGGCCTATGGCCACGACCCGGCCCTGCGCAGCGAGGCCGGGCGCCACGATATGGCGCGAGCGCGCGCCCTGCTGGATCTGTACGGCTACGACCAGCGCGATGCCGAAGGCTACCGCCTGCAACCGGACGGCAGCCGCCTGACCCTGCGCCGCGCCGGCACCGCGGGCAGTTCACGCCAGCGCATGATCGACGAGCTCTGGAAGAAGCAGATGGACGCGCTGGGCCTGCGCATCGAGTTCGAATCCGCCACTTTCGGTGAACTGATCAAGAAAGCGCTGGCCAAGCAGTTGATGATCTGGGGCTACATCTGGAGCGTGGGCGACCCTGACGGCGACTTCATCCTCGGCATGGGCTACGGCCCCAACGCCGGCCAAAGCAACGACGCCCAGTTCCGCCTGCCCGCCTACGACGCGCTCTACGCCCGCCAACGCCTGCTGGCCAACAGCCCGGAACGCTGGGCACTGCTCCAGCAACTCAACCGCCTTCTGCTCAGCTACATGCCCTATCAGCCCCACAACCATCCCTTGCGGGTGGATTTATGCCAGGCTGGGGTGAGGGGGTTTATCCGGCATCCATTCACGAGGGATGGGTGGAGGTTTGTGGATCTGAGCTGAGATGCCGCCGATGAAGTCAATGCCCGATTCCATGCCCGGGTGCATCGAACAAGAACTGCTTCACCTTCGGGTTGCCTTGCCGCCAAAGCACATTGTCGATCAGGTAGTGATGGACATTGATGAACAACCAGGCGCAAGCCGTTGCCAAGGCCGCAGCCTCGCCCCACAAGGGAAGCTCTCCCGTTCGCATGAAGTCCAATGCTCCAGGGATCATCCAAAAGCCCACGGCGCCAAGCACACAGGCCACCACAACGAATGTTTTCAGCGACGATGGTGTGCTGCTAGAAAACTGAGCTTCATTCAGCTTGTAACGGGAAACGACCGTCAGGTATTGCAAAGAGTGGAAAAAGGGCACCACCAGCAAGAAGGCGGGCTCCAGGCCAACAAACACTGTCCACACATAGATTGAAATCACGTAGGCCAGGACACCCGCCCAAGGACATTGTTGCCAGCTCAATCCCCGCGCATGCCACTCCTGAGTCGATCGAAACAGCGCCAGGCCGCACCAAACGGTTGTCACCGCAGCAACCATGCAAACGACCAAGGTGAGAGTCGGTGGGACATGGATGGCGATACCCGCCACACCAAACAAGCCCTTGGCCAAAGGGCTGTTGTTCGCAAGGGTCCAGGCCGCCGCCCAACAGGCATAGGCATTGATCAACAGAGCTTGCCTCACCGCCGGTTTGAAGTAGTTGCGTTTCAAAGCGGCATCCATCATCGCCATGCCGAAGCCTTGCTTGACGTAGTGCCAGCCGACCAGTGCGCCCATCAAGCTGACCATGACACCGAGCAGAGTGCCCTGGCCCAGAAGCCATTGCCAGGCGCCGACGGCCAAAGCCACGATCAAAGCGAAGGGGGCCCAAAAACCGGCAAATGCCCAGCGCCACTGCAGATCACTCGCTAAACCTTCACGACGCACATCTCGCCACGTGCCGTAGAACATCTGGTACGAGGCTGCAAAGTGTGGATGGTTGACGACATTGGCTAGGACAAGCATGGCGGAAGCGAGAACAGCCAGACTCTCTCCTCTTGGTGCAATCATCAAAAGAGCCGCAAGAACCAAAACCGAGCCCCCACCCAAGAGGAGCAAGTCAAGCCAGACACCCCATAAGCTGGAAGAGCCATATCGCATCAATTCACGGGGGGCATTTGCATCCATGATCGTCTTGCTGGTCTAGCGCGAACGTCGTTCACTGGCAAGTTCTCAAGTACTCGCAAGCGTTTTTCTCGAATCGTTCTGATCAAAAAACAGAAAAGGGGGCATTTGCCCCCTTTTCACCCACGCAAGTCAGTCGAACTCACTTACGGAGCCGGAGCCGGAGCCGGAGCCGCCACCGACTGCTTCTCGATAGTCGTCTTCGCAACACCGGTCGCAGTGGTTGTAATTGCCCAGGTAACGGCCGTAGTGCCCACGTTCGGAGCCCACTTGATCTTCTTGCCGTCCATTTCGGTGCCCAAACCGCTTGAGGCCAATGTCACTTCGATCTCACCGCCACTTACGGTGACCGAGGCCACTTCCTTCGTCGGACTGAACGAAGCGTTCGCCGGAATGCCGTTCGAGTTTGCCGAGCAGTTGGTTGCAGCACCCAACTCCTGGATGCAAAGTGCCACAGCCGTCTTCAACGCATCAACCGAAGTCAGTGCATTGCCGGCCTTGGCTTTGACCGTGTAGTCCTTGTACTGCGGAATCGCCACCGCCGCCAAAATGCCGATGATCGCCACGACGATCATCAGTTCGATCAGTGTGAAACCTTGTTGAACGCGCTTCATGATGGGTACTCCTACGGGGTTGAACGGGACAGGAAACGAATGAATGAAACAAAGAAGAGGGAACGCACCCCCTGAATGCAGGGGTCGTGCCAGCATGCTCAGAGCGACTTGGCGTGAAATTTGGCACGAACAGAGGGCCGGCGAGCGGTGCGACTGACAATTTTGGTCAGTTGAGCCCTGATGGCCGGTGACGCAAAAGGTGAGCTGACAATTTTTGTCAGGCCTGTGCTGACTGCCCGCAGTCGGTCAGAAGACGAGGTGCCAAAGCAAACGGCAACCCGGAGGTTGCCGTTTTTGGCTGAGGCTTGGCCAAGGAGTGGCGCCGAGATCACGTTCGGCGAACGCGGACTGGCACTCCACTCAATCCAGATCCATCACCATCCCAGCCACCAATGCCTCGATTCGGTGCCGGCTGGCCAGGGCGGCGATTTCTTCCATCACGGCCAGGCCTTCGCCGGGTTTGATGTGGGTGATCTGCACGGCCACGCTGCCGGCGAGTTGGGCCAGTTCCACGCCCAGTCGGGCGGGGCTGAGGTGGCGGCTGAGGTCGGCCAGGCTTTGCTCGTCGTTGCTGAAGGCGGTTTCGATCACCAGATGGCTGACCTGCAACTGGGCCAGGCGGGCCCAGAGCGCCGGATTGGGGCCGGTGTCGCCGGTGAAGACCCAATGGCCGCGCGGGCCGGCAATGGCAAAACCGCAGGCCGGCACGGTGTGAGCGGCACTCAGCACTTCGACGCGGCGGCCACCCAGCTCCAGCACCTCGCCCACTTCAAAAGCATGCAGGCTCAGCACCGGCCGCTCGGCGCTGGGCAGGCGGGTGAAATCGGGCCAGATCACGCCGTTGAAGATGTGTTGGCGCAGCGCCTGCAGGGTTTGCGGCAGGCCATGCACCTGGATCGGCGGCCGGCCCGCCTCGGCGCGCAGGCGCAGCACCGAATCGGCCAGCAGCGGGATGGACAGCACATGGTCCAGATGGGAATGGGTGACCAGGATGTGGTCGATGCGCGCCAGCTCGTCGAGCGCCAGGTCGCCCACGCCCGTGCCGGCGTCGATGAGCACATCGTCGTCGAGCAAGAAGGCGGTGGTCTTGAAGCCGGCTGCAATGGCACCCGAGCAGCCGAGGACGCGAATTTTCATGGGGGGCATCAGTGGGCGGGAAAGCCGTCTTGGCGCCGATCCCGGAGGAGAAAAAACCGGTGCCGTTGACAGGGCCCTCCAATGTACTGAGCCCCGGCATCGAAACAAGGGAGCATTACCGGCTTGCGACTGAGAAAGTGCTCCGGCCATTGCCGGGCAGCGCGGCGCCGTGATTTGCTGCACGGGACCGATAGGCCGGTCTGCGGCATCGAGGCGTGCCTGGGGCCGCTTGGCATACTGTGCTGCTGCACGCTCGCGCCCCTCGTGCTGTTCGCATGTCTCCCTCCGGCCCACCCCATGACCTCCCACGCTGCCCTGCCCCTTGACGCCACTGCCACGCCGGGCCTGGCCGAGATCGAGCAGGCCGTGCTCGATGCGCTGCTGCTCAGCGGTGGCACGCGCGGTGCGGCCGGGCTGGCGCAATGGCTGGCCGCGGGCGGGGCCGATCTGCATGCCGTCGAAATCGGCGAAGCCTTGAAGCTGCTCAAGGCCCGAGGCCTGATCGAACAGCGCCCCGGCCACGGCTACCGTGCCGATCTGCAGCAGCATGCCGCGCGCCTGCAAGAGCTGCTGCGGCACCCGCCCGCCGCCCAGCCGCCCTACTGGCAGCGCCTGGCCTGGATGCTCAGCGGTGCCTACGGCGAGGTGGCCCGCCCCATCAGCTGGCTGACCCTGCGCACCGACGAAGAAGCGGCCCTGCTGCTGCGCCTCTACCTGCATGCCGGCCTCAGCCAGGCGGCGTTCCGCCAGGGCTTGCAAGGCAGCCTGGAACTGCTGGACCAGCCCCTGCTGATCTGCAAAGTCCTCAGCGAACCCTGGCTGCCCGAGGCCATGGCGCGCATGGACAGCGCGCTGCGCAGCGAGTTGCTGGCCCTCTGCCTGGACCTGCTGCCCGCCGCCGACCCGCGCGCCCGGCAGATGCAGGCCTGGCTGCTCGACACCCAGCGCCAGGCGGGAAGTTCGCGCGCCCGAGAGCTGACGCCCGAGCTGCGCAGCCAGCTGGCCAAGGCCCGCGCCCAAGCGCTCGATTTCAGCGGCATGCGCAGCCTGCTGGAGGGCGTGCACGGCCCCAGCCGGCCGGGCTTCGACGCGGCCGAAGCCGCAGCACAGGGCCGCTGGGCCGAGGCCGCCGCGCTGTTTGAACAGACCATGAGAGACGTGCGCAAGGCCAGCGGCGCACGCCGCGAGGCCCTGTCGCCCGAGCTGTCGAGGGTCTATGTGATGTGCTTGCTGGCCCAGGCCGATGCCGGGGCCTGGACCCTGGCGCACAAGTTCTGCATCGCCGAATCGGGCTCGCGCAAGCCCTCAGCCCACGAGGGCTGGGGCCGCTGGGCCCATGTCATCGGCAGCCGCCTCGGGGCCGACAGCCTGGACCCCAGCTGCCTGGCCTACCTGCCCGCGCTGGAGGCGCGCGAGCACAGCCTGGGCCAGGCGGCCGACCGCCTGCTGCTGGCCGCCTGGGCGCAGACCGAAGCCCCGGGCTGGGCGCCGGCAGCGGCCCAGGCCCTGGTGCAGCGCCTGGCCGGCAGCGGCCAGCTCTGGCTGGCGGCCTGGGTGGCCGCCGCGGCCGAGCGCCTGGAGCTGGGGCCTATCGCACTGGACCTGCAAAGCCAGGCGCCGCCGCAGAGTTTTCTCGGCGCCCCGCGCGAGCCCTGGCGAGACGCCCTGGCCGCCATCGCCACCCTGGGTGACGAGAAGAAGGGCGGCAAGACCAGCGCCGACGGCCCCGAGCTGGCCTGGGCCCTGAGCCTGGACACCCACGGCCGCGTGCAGGATGTCGAGCCCTTCGAGCGCAGCATCGGCGCGCGCGCTGCGCTCAAACTGAAAGAGATCAGCCTGGGCAAGCTCAAAAAGAACGGCGCCGCCCATGCGCGTGACAACGCCGTGCTGCGCCACATCGAACGCAGCCTCTACGGCGGCGCCAACAGCTGGCAGCTCGATGTGTCGCAAGCCGCGGTCGCCCTGATCGGCCACCCCGCCCTGATGTTTGCCGACGCGCCGGGTCAATGGGTGGAGCTTGTCGAAGCGCAGCCCGAGCTGGAGGTGCGCCGGCGCCGGGATGCGGCCAGCGGCGCCGAGCACTTTGAGTTCCACATCCACCCGCCCCTGATCGCCAGCGAGCCGCCGCGCCTGTTCGGCTGGCTGGGCAACAGCCACGACACCGAGCTGGCCAAGCGCGACGCCTTGCGCGTGTTGCGCGACGGGCCGCAGCATGCGCGCCTGATCCGCATCAGCAATGCCCAGCGCCGCGTCGCCGAACTGGTCGCCCAGGGCTGGACCGTGCCGGTCAGCGCCACCGCCGAGCTGGGCGCCGCGCTGCAGGTGCTGAGCGCCCATTTCCAGCTGCACAGCGATGCCGCCGCCGGCCAGCTGGTGCCGGGCGACAGCCGCTTGCGGGCCCGGCTTCAGCCCCTGGGCGAGGGCTTGCAGCTGCAGCTGGTGGCCCAGCCCTTCGGCCACTTCGGGCCGGCGGTCACGCCGGGCCAGGGCCGGGCGCGCCTGATGTGCATGCACGAAGGCCTGAGCCTGGCCACCGAGCGCGACCTGCAGGCCGAGGCCGAGGCGCGCGCGGCCGTGCTGGAGGCTCTGCCCTTCCTCGACCCCGAGCAGGCGCCCGAGTCCCCCTGGCAGCTGCTCGATGCCGAGGACGCGCTGCGCGCCGTCGAGCGCCTGCCCAGCCTGCCCGGCATCGCCGCGCTCGACTGGCCCAAGGGCAAGCCACTGCGCGTCACGCCCCTGGCCAACCCGGCGATGAGCGTGTCGGTGAGCAGCGGCCGCGATTGGCTGGGCTTGAGCGGCAGCGCCCAACTCGATGAATCGCGCGTGCTGGGCCTGCAAGAGCTGATGAAGCTGGCGCGCGAATCGCGCAGCCGCTTTGTGCGCCTGGCCGAGGGCGAGTATCTGGCCCTGAGCGAACAGCTGCGCCAACAGCTGCGCGAGCTCGATGCCGTGCTGCAGAGCAAGAAAGACCAGCTGCAGCTGCCGTCCGCCGCTGCCTCCTGGCTGGAGGACACGCTGGACGGCATGGCCGTGGCCGGTGACGCGCCCTGGCGCGCACGCATGGACGCCTTGTCCCAGGCCGCGCAGCAAACCCCGGCCCTGCCCAAGGCCTTGCGCGCCGAGCTGCGCGGCTATCAGCTGGAGGGCTTCCAGTGGATGAGCCGCCTGGCCGCGGCCGGCCTGGGCGCCTGCCTGGCCGATGACATGGGCCTGGGCAAGACGGTGCAGACCCTGGCCCTGCTGCTGGAACGCGCCGCCCTCGGCCCGGCCCTGGTGCTGGCTCCCACCTCGGTCTGCGGCAACTGGCTGGCCGAGGCCGCCCAGTTCGCGCCCAGCCTGCGCTGCAGCATCTACGGCGAAGATGCCGACCGCGCCGGTCTGATCAGCAACGCCGCAGCCGGTGACGTTCTGATCGTCAGTTATGCCCTGGCCCAGATTGATGGCGAGCTGCTGGCCGCCAAGCCCTGGGCCACCCTGGTGATGGACGAGGCGCAGGCGCTCAAGAATGCGGCCACCAAGCGGGCGCAGTCGGTGGCGGAGTTCCAGGCCGGCTTCCGCCTGGCGCTCTCGGGCACACCGGTCGAGAACCGCCTGACCGATCTCTGGTCCATCATGAACCTGATCAACCCCGGCCTGCTCGGCAGCACGCGCCAGTTCAACGAACGCTTCGCCACGCCGATCGAGAAGCAGAAAGACGGCGCCGCCCGCCAGCGCCTGCGCCGCCTGGTCTCGCCCTTCCTGCTGCGCCGGACCAAGCAGCAGGTGCTGCAAGACCTGCCGCCCCGCACCGAGATTGTCCATCTGGTGCAGCCCAGCGCTGAGGAGAAAGCCTTTCTGGAAGCCCTGCGCCGCAACGCGCAAGAGGCCGTGTCCGCCGCCGCCAAGGCCGGCCAGCCCGCGCCCATGCAGGTGCTGGCCGAGCTGATGCGTTTGCGCCGCGCCGCCTGCGACCCGCGCCTGGTGGCGCCGGAGCTGGGCCTGATCGGCGCCAAACTCGGTGAGTTTGAACGCATCGTGCGCGAGCTGGTCGAGGGCTCGCACAAGGCCCTGGTGTTCAGCCAGTTCACCGACTACCTGGCCCTGCTGTCCGAGCGACTGCGGGCCATAGGCGTGCCCTTCCAGTACCTCGATGGCAGCACGCCGGCGGCCGAGCGCAGCCAGCGCGTGGCCGCCTTCCAGCGCGGCGAGGGCGAGGTGTTCCTGATCAGCCTCAAGGCCGGCGGCTTCGGCCTCAACCTGACCATGGCCGACTATGTGCTGATCGTCGACCCCTGGTGGAACCCGGCCGCCGAGGACCAGGCCACCGGCCGCGCCCACCGCATGGGCCAGCAGCGGCCGGTCACGGTCTACCGCCTGGTGACGGCCGGCTCGGTGGAGGAACGAATCATCGACCTGCACCGCGACAAACGCGGCCTGGCCGATGGCATTCTGGAAGGTCAGGACGAAGCCACCGTGCTGGATGCGCAGGCCCTGGCGGCCCTGCTGCGCGGCTGAGTCGGCCGCCGCTTCAATCGCTGCGCAGCAGCTTTTCCTCGGCCAGGGCCAGGGCCTCGGGCACGCCCGAGAGCACCAGGGTGTCGCCACCCTGCAGCAGCAGCTGCTCATCGGCCGGCACCACCGCGCCGTTGACCCGCCGCACCGACACCACCGACACCCCGGTCGCGTGCAGGGCCAGCAGGCCCAGCGCCGTGTGCATATAGGGGCTGGCGGTGGGCAGGGTGACGGAGCGCAGGCGGGCATGCTGGCGTTCTTCACCGGTGTCGTCATCGGCGCCGTGGAAATAGCCGCGCAAGAGCCCATAACGCGCATCGCGCGCGTCACGGGTCAGGCGGATCACCCGGCGCATGGGCACACCCACCAGCGCCAGCGCATGGCTGGCCAGCATCAGCGAGCCCTCGATGGCCTCGGGCACCACCTCGGTGGCGCCGGCGGCACGCAGGCGCTCGAGGTCGCTGTCGTCGATGGTGCGCACCACCACCGGCACCTGGGGTGCATGCGAATGCACCAGATGCAGGATCTTCAGGGCCGAGGGCGTGTCCGGGTAGCTGACCACCACGGCGCTGGCGCGGGCCAGGCCGGCAGCCATCAGGCTTTGCAGGCGGGCGGCATCACCGAAGACCACACTCTGCCCAGCCGCGGCCGCCTGGCGCACCCGGTCGGGGTCCAGATCCAGGGCCATATAGGGGATGTTTTCGCCATCGAGCAGGCGGGCCAGGTTCTGGCCGCTGCGGCCGTAGCCGCAGATGATCACATGGGCCTGCGCCTTGATGGACTTCTTGGCAATCGTGGTCAGCTGCAGGGACTGCATCATCCAGTCGCTGCTGGACAGCTTCATGACGATGCGGTTGCTGTACATGATCAAGAACGGCGTGGCCAGCATGGACAGCACCATGCTCGCCAGCACCGCGCTGACCCACTGCGGCGCGATCAGCTGGTGCTGGGCGCCCAGGGTCAGCAATACAAAGCCGAACTCACCCGCCTGGGCCAGGTACAGGCCGGTGCGCAAGGCCACGCCGGTGGGCGCCTTGAACAACCAGGCCAGGCCGGCAATCAGGGCGAACTTGGCCAGCACTGGCAGCAGGCTCAGCACGATGACCAGCAGCCATTGCTCGGTCAGGGTGCTCCAGTCCAGCTTCATGCCGATGGTGATGAAGAACAGGCCCAGCAGCACATCGTGGAAGGGTCGGATGTCGGTCTCCACCTGGTGCTTGTATTCGGTCTCGGCGATCAGCATGCCGGCGACAAATGCGCCCAGCGCCAGCGACAGGCCGGCGTGCTCGGTCAGCCAGGCCAGGCCCAGGGTGACCAGCAGCAGATTGAGCATGAAGAGCTCGTCGCTCTTGCGCCGCGCCACCAGGGTCAGCCACCAGCGCATCAGCTTCTGGCCGCCCACCAGCAGCAAGGCCAGCAGGGCGACCGCCTTGAGCAAGGCCCAGCCCAGGGACTGGGCCATGGCCGAGCCATCGCTGTTGAGCGCCGGAATCAGCACCAGCAAGGGCACCACGGCCAGATCCTGGAACAGCAGCACGCCCACCACGCGGCGGCCATGTTCGCTCTCCAGCTCCAGGCGTTCGGCCATCAGCTTGACGACGATGGCCGTGCTGCTCATGGCCATGGCCGCGCCCAGCACCAGGGCGCCTTGCCAGCTCAGATCCCAGGGCAGGCCCAGCAGCTGCAAGCCGGCGCGCAGCAGGTAGTGGCCGGCGATGGTGGCGACGATGGTGATCAGCACCTGCAAGAGCCCGAGGCCGAAGACCAGGTGGCGCATGCTGCGCAGCTTGGGCAGGTTGAACTCCAGCCCGATCACAAACATCAGAAAGACCACGCCGAACTCGGCCAGGTAGCGGATGCCCACCGTGTCGCCCGCCAGGGCCAGGGCATTGGGGCCGATCAGCACGCCCACGGCCAGATAGCCCAGCATGGGCGGCAGCTTCAGCAAGCGGCAAGCGACCACGCCCAGCACGGCAGCAATCAGGTAGATGAGGGCCAGGTCAAGCGCAGTGATCATGGGCCCGATATTAGCGGGCGTGCGCCACCCCCCATCTGTGGAAACAAGCCGCTATGCTCCCGCCTCACCATGGCCCGCGTCTTTGATTGCCCACAGCCGACCCGGCAGTGCCTGAAGCGCCAGGCCCTGCTGCTCGTCGGCCTCGCCTCGGCAGTCTTGGGCGCTCAGGCCGATCCGGGCTATTACCTGGTGCGCCCCTACGCCGCCGCCGGCAAGAGCTCGCTGGACCTGCGCTACTGGAGCGTCCAGGCCCCGGGCGAGGCGGCGCTGCTCTGGCCCGAGCTGGGCCTGCGCCACGGCTTCAGCGAGCGCTGGACCAGCGAGATCCTGCTCAGCTGGATCGGCCCCGGCTGGCGCTCGCAAAAGCTCAGCTCGCTGAACTGGATGAACCAGTGGCTGCTCAGCAGCCCCGACAGCGAGCATGAGCTGGCCCTGCACACCCAGCTGATCCACAACCGCGGCCGCCACGCCGGCACGGCGCTGGAGATCGGCCCGAGCTGGCAGGGCGATTGGGGCCTGAGCCGCCTCAACCTCAACCTGCTGCTGGAGCACGACTGGGCCCGCCGCGAGGGCACCCAGCTCAAGCTGCAGTGGCAGGTATCGCGGCCGCTGCAGCCGGGCCTGCGCCTGGGCCTGCAAGGCTTTGGCGAGCTGGGGCGCTGGAACCACTGGCTGCCCGCCGCCCGGCAGTCGCAGCGCGCCGGGCCCATGCTGCACTGGGTGCCCGAGGGCCGGCAGGGCCTGAGCTTCAATGCCGCCTACCTCTGGGGCCGCACCTACGGCCGGCGCGGCGATATGTTCAGCGCCCAGCTGCTGCTGGATTTCTAAGCCACCCGGCCCTCAGAAGGCCAGCAGCTGCCGCTGGCTCTCGAACTCGCGCTGCGCGCCGCTGATGGGGTCGCGAAAGGCCAGGCTGCGCGCCAGCAGCTGCAGGGGCTGGCTGTAGTCCGGCGCCTCGATGGGCTCGGGCGGCAGCAAGCTTGGGTAGATGCGGTCGCCCAGCAAGGGCAGGCCCAGGGCGTTCATATGGGCGCGCAGCTGGTGCTTCTGGCCGGTGCTGGGGCTCAGGCGGTAGCGGGCCAGGGGCAGGCTGGGGTGGCGCTGCAGCAGCTCGACCTGCGTCTCGGCATTGGGCTCGCCCGCCACCTCTTCCATCTGCATGAAGGCCTCGCTGCGCTCCTGCAGGCGGCTGCGGCGGGTCAGCGGCAGGCTCAGGCCTAGCGGCTCGGGCAGGCCGGCCACGGCCTCGTAGACCTTGTGCACGGCGCGCTCGCGGAACAGGGCCTGGTAGGCGCCACGCGTGGCCGGCTGCAGGCTGAAGACCACCAGGCCGGCGGTCTCGCGGTCGATGCGGTGGATGGGGCTGAGGTCGGCCAGGCCGGTGGCGCGGCGCAGCCGGGTCAACAGGGTCTGCTGCACAAAGCGGCCGCTGGGCAGCACCGGCAGGAAATGCGGCTTGTCGGCCACCAGCAGCAGCTCGTCCTGGAACAGGATCTGCGCCTCGAAGGGCACCTCCGGCTCACGCTCCAGCTGGCGCCAGTAGTAGATGCGCGTGGCCGGCCGGTAGGGTGCATCAACGGGCAAGACCTGACCCCGCTCGTCCAGCACCAGGCCCAGGGCAAAGCGATCGCACCACGCCGCACGGCTCAGGCGCGGCAGGCGCTCCACCAGGTAATCGAGCAGGCTGGGCCAGCGCCCGGCCGGGCAGGCCAGCGCGCTGGCCCCGACGCCATCGCGCAAAGGCAGGGCCAGCTTGGGCGGGCGGCTCATGGCGGGCTCGCCTCAGTCGATCTGCGGCCCGCCACGGGCGCGTTCGTCGAGGTAGCGCTTGAGGCGCTGGCGGTCGCCCTCGTCGAGGCTGCTGCCGCGCCAGGACTGGATCCAGGCCTCGCGCTGCGGGTCGGCCGCCATCTTGCGCACCGCCTGGTCGATGGCCTCGATCTGCTTGCGCCCTTCGGGCGTGCGGCTGCAGGCGTAGGTGGCAAGCTGGGTGCTGATGCCCTCCTGCACCGGCAGCTTGATCAGCTCGGTGCTCGGCAAGCCCTGGCTTTTCAGGTACTCATCGACCGCGCTGGGGTAGTCGAGGGTGTAGTCCATGCGCTGGGCCAGCAGCATGGCCAGCAGATGCATATGCCGACCGGCCACCACGGACTTGGGCGCCTTGCTGCCCGCAGCCTGCAGGGCGGCATCGATCTTGGGACCAAAAGCGCGGTCGCGTGGCAAGAGGCCGACCAGATCGCTCTGCAAAAGCTCGGACAAAAGCACCTGCCGGCCGGCGCGTTCGAAACGCTCGAAGCGCGGCGCCAGCTCGCGCCTTGCAATCACCGCCAACTGGCGCGACACCAGGGGCGGGTGCACATGGGTGAAGTACAGCCAGCCCAGGCGCTCGGGCGTGCTGACATGCAGGGGCGAGCACAGGGTCTGGCCCTGACGCACCAGGGCCTCGAAGCGCGGGAAGCCGGCGTCGAGAAACTCATGCCGGTACTGCGGCAGCTGCTGGATCAGCAGGCGCAGAAAGCCGTCGAGCTCGCCATTGCCCAGATCGGAGGGCCGCTGCGGCGGCTTGCCGCCGGGGTAGGTGAAATGGGGCGGCACATCGCGCACCATCCAGCGGATCACGCCGGGCTCGGGGCCCGGGTCGGTGGGCGCCGTCTGCGCACTCGCCCAGATCGGGCTCAAGCACAGCCATGCGCTCAAGCACCAGCGCCAGCGCCGGCCGCCCTGGACCCCGCGTTTCACTCGCCGTCGACCCACTCGATGCGGGCGCCCAGCGAGCAGATGTTCTCGACGAACTGCGGGTGGGCGCGGCGGATCGGCGTGGCGTTGCGGATCACCGATTTGCCTGGGATGCTGGCCGCCACCATCAGCAGGGCAATGGCCACACGGATGATGTAGGGGCTCTCCACCTCGGCCGGGTGCAGCGGCTTGCCGCCGAAGGTGACCATGCGGTGCGGGTCGGACAGGAAGGCGTGGCCGCCGAACTTGCTCAGCTCCGAGGTCCAGCCCATGGCGCCGTCGTAGATCTTGTTCCAGAACATCACACTGCCTTCGGCCTTGATGCCCAGGGCCACGAAGATGGGCAGCAGGTCCACCGGCAGATAGGGCCAGGGCGCGGCCTCGACCTTTTGCAGGATGTTGCGGGTGAAGGGCTCCTTGACCTTGAGCGGGCCTTGCGTCTCGGCGCGCGACCAGCCGTTCTCGTGCACGATCTGCACGCCGAACTTGGCAAAGGTGCGGTCGATCAGGGGGAACTGCTCGGGTGTGGAGTTCTTCACCTCGACCCGGCCGCCGGTGATGGCGCCCAGGGCCAGGAAGGTGACGATCTCGTGGAAATCCTCGGCGAAAGTGAACTCGCCGCCGCCCAGGCGCTCGACGCCGTGGATGGTCAGGCGCGAGGTGCCCAGGCCCTCGATTTGCGCGCCCAGCATCTTCAGAAAGGCACAGAACTCCTGCACATGGGGCTCGGAGGCGGCGTTCATCAGCGTCGAGCGGCCCTGGGCCAGGGCGGCGCAAAGCACGAAGTTCTCGGTGGTGGTGACCGAAGCGTAGTCGGTCCAGTGGTCGTTGGCCTGCAGGCGGGCCGGCACCGCCAGGACCAGGCCATCGGGCTGACGCTCGACGCTGGCACCGAAACGCTGGAAGACCTCGACATGGGGGTCGATCTCGCGCACGCCCAGGGTGCAGCCGGTCACATCGTCCTCGATGCGGGCCGAGCAGAAGCGCGCCAGCAGGCCCGGCACCAGCATGATGGAGCTGCGCATTTCCTCGGGCAGGCGGTCGCGCGCGGCGTCGAAACAGGTGTCGCGGTGGTGCAGGTCCAGCACCCGGGTCTTGGCATCCATCTCGACCGAGCTGCCGAGGCTGCGGAAGACCTCGAGGATCTTCTTCACGTCCGTGATGTCGGGCACCCCGTGCAGGCGCACCGGCTCGCGCGTCAGCAGGGTCGCGCAGAGGATGGGCAGGACGGCGTTCTTGTTGGCCGAGGGAACGATGCGGCCGGCAAGAGGCGTGCCGCCGTGGACGATGAGATTGGACATGGACGGAGAAAGGATCGCAGGGGCACCGAAGCGGTGAGCCCGATTATCGTTGCCCTGGCAAAAACCCCGGCGGGGCTCAGCGCACCGGCACCAGGGGCTGGGCGCCCGGGCTCATCAGCACGGTGTTGCCGGCCTTGCCCGCCACGGCAATGGCCGTGTCGCGGTGGATCTCAGCCAGCTTGATCTCTTTCAAGGCCGGGGTCAGCGATTCGCTGACGATGCGATTGGCACGCGCCTCGCCCTCAGCCTGCACGATCAGGCGCTCGGCCTCGGCCTTGGCCAGTTCGATCTCCTTGCGCTTCTTCTCGATCGCCTGGTCGGTCTCGGCGCGCTGGCGGATGGCCGCCTCGATGGCGGGGTCGGTCAGCAGGTTGCGGACATTGACCGCAGTGATGACAAAAGCCCCCTTGTCATTGGCATCGAGCTCTTTTTGCAACTCGGAGCGCACCATCTCGGCCAGCTCGGTGCGCTTGGTGTGCATGGTGGTGGCATCCAGCTGGGCGATGGCTTTGTAGACGGCCTCGCGCGCCTCGCGCGACACGCGGCTGAAGGCGATCACCAGATCCTTGGTGCCGCCCTTGACGATGTCGCCATGCTTGACCACATCACCCTGGTACTTCACATACAAGCCGGGCACGGCGCTGGGCGTGGTCTTGAAGTAGATGTCCAGGTCCACATCCTTCATGGTCAGGTTGTCCCGGCTCTTGGGCGTCATGTCGTAGAGCGAGAAGCTGACTTCCTTGGTGGTGAACTCATCCACTGACTTGAACAGGGTGAAGTAGACGCCGGGCGGCAAGGACTCGGCGCCCACCTTGCCCAGCGTACGCTCGACACCGACATTGCCGGTGTCGATCTGGCTGCAAGCACTCATCAAGGCGCACAGACCGATCAGGCCAAAAGTCCGGACAAAACGCTTCATGGAGAGCTTTCAGAGCAAGTGGATGGGAGGATAGAAATAGGCCAGCAGCAGCAGGGCCAGCAAGCCCAGGAACAGCACGCCCAGGCGCCAGGCATGGCGCGAAGCCAGGCTCAAAAGAGACTGGCGGCGAGCGGGCGCCAGCAGCTGCCAGCCGATGTACAGCAGCAGCCCGAGCCCCAGCAGAAGTACAAATTGCCGCATCTCACCGTCCTTTGTGTCGGGTCAGGCGCCCGGGTCGAGCCGGCGCGCACGCGCCAGGCGCCAGGCTTGCTTGGGGTCATCGCCATAGACCTGCTCGGCCGTGGTGGCGGTTTCCTGCAGGCGCGTGTCGATGGCCATGCGCTTGTCGAAGACAAAGCACTCGCCCTGCCAATCGGCCGCGGCATCGGGCATCTGCTCGAAATAGCTGACGATGCCGCCGTCCAGCTGGTAGACCTCCAGGCCCTGGCTTTGCATCCAGGCACTGGTCTTCTCGCAGCGGATGCCGCCGGTGCAGTACATGGCGATGCGCTTGCCCTCGGCCTTCCAGGCTTCGGCGTGAGCGGCCACATAGGCCGGGAAATCGCGGAAATGCGCGACCTCGGGGTCGACCGCATTCTTGAAACGGCCCAGCCGGTATTCAAAGCTGTTGCGGTTGTCCAGCACCAGCACATCGGGCTCGTTGAGCAACTCGCGCCAGCGCTGCGGAGAGACATGGGTGTCGGGCAGCTCCGGGTCGGGCAGGCCGCTGACGCCGGGCACGCCGAAGGCGACGATCTCGGGCTTGCAATGCACCTTGATCAAGGTGAAAGGCCGCGTGGTGCAGGCGCTGTGCTTGAAGGCCATGCCCGCGAAGGCGCCGCCAAACAAGGCATCCTGCTGCAGCGCTTGCTCAAACGCCGCCAGGGCGGCAGCCGGCGCAGCAATCGCGCCGCTGATGCCCTCGGCGGCGACCAGGATGTTGCCGCCGATGCCGGTCTCGGGCCCGCTCAGTTCGCGCAGCCGCGCGGCCACCGCTTCCGGCTCGGCCAGAGCCACGAAGCGGTAGAAGGAGGAATGGACATGCGGCTCGTTCATCACGCTCATCAAGCGCCGTCCTCAGACCAGCAGAGCCGGGTCGGCCGCCGCGGCGCGTACGGGCGCGTCGGGCAAGAGTGCCAGGCCGCCGCTGAGCGTCCAGGCCTGGCTGTGGCCGAGGCGGGCCAGGGCCTGCGCCGCCTGGCGGCTGCGGTTGCCACTGCGGCAGAAGAACAGCAAGGGGCGCTGCTCGGCCAGCCAGCCGGGAATGGCATTGAGAAAGCGGGACAAGGGCATGGCCTGCAAAGCCACTCCGGCCAGCTCGGGCGTCTGGCTCAGAAACTGCTCGTAGGGCTCGCGCACATCGATCAGCAGCGCATCCGGATGGGCGTCGACAAACTGCTGCAGCTGCGTGCCCGAGAGCTGCAGCAGCGGCGCCGCCACGGCCTCGCCGCGCTCCAGGGCCACATTGCTGGCCAGCAGCTGGGCTTCGTCGCTGGGAGGTGCGATCAGGGTCTGAGCACCGATCTGCTCGCCCAAGGCCTGGGCGTGCTGCGGCGCCACAAAGGCCAGACAGCAGGCTTGGCCCGGACCCCCTTCGCTGAGCAGCAAGGCCTGACCCCCGCCTTCCAGCAACTGCCGGCGCAAGCGCTTGGCGCCCAACTCCAGCTCCGTCTGCGTCAAGGGCCAGCCCAGCGCATCGACCTCCGCCGATGCGGCGAGCAGATCGGGCAGCTCGGCCGCCAGCAGGGCCCGTGCCTCGCCGTGGGCCGCGGCGCCATCGCTGCTGAGCACGGCGGTGACCGGGTAGTTCTGGCAGCGCAGCACCTGGGCCAAGCGGCTGACCTGCTCGGGCTGCGGGTCGATCAGCACACAGCGCTGCGAGGCCGCATCGGCCAGCACATAGCAGCAAGCACCTTCCAGCATGAAGCGGCTGACGCCCTGGCCGACCGTCGGCAGGTTGTCGCTCGGGCTCATGCAGTTGCGGCGCAGCGACTCACCGCAGGCCTCGATGCGGGCACAGGCTTCGGTGATGAAGGCCTCATCCACGGCTGGGCCGATGGACAGGCGCACGGCGCCTGCAGCTTGCCAGTCGGGCAGGCCCATGGCCTGCAGCACAAAGCTCGGCGCAGCCTTGGCCGCACTGCAGGCCGAACCGCCGCTGACGCGCACATCGGCCGCGTCGAACAGGTCCTGCAGCAGGCGCGAGCTCAGGCCCGGCACCGAGAAATTGAGGGTGGTGGGCAGGCTCTGCGCCAGCGGCGCGTTGTAGACCAGGCCGGGGAAGGCCTGCTCCAGCGCGGCCGCCAGGCGGGCGCGGAAACCGCTCATCTCGGCATGGCTGCGGAAGGTCTTGCCCTCTTTGTCTTCCAAAGCTTCCAGCACCGCACCCAGGGCGGCGATGCCGGACATGTTCTCGGTGCCCGAACGCAGCGCCCCCTCCTGGCCGCCGCCAGCCATCAGCGGCGTGAAGGGCGCACCGGCACGCACGTAGAGCAGGCCGATGCCCTTGGGCGCATAGAGCTTGTGGCCGGAGAAAGGCGCGTAATCGATGCGGGTCTGGCTCAGGCGCAGCACCAGCTTGCCCAGGGCCTGCACGCCATCCACCATCCAGAACGCGCTGCTGCCGCTGGCATTGAGGGCGGCTTCGATGCCGGTCAGATCGCTGATGACGCCGGTTTCATTGTTGGCGGCCATGGTGCAGACCAGGCCGGCCTCGGGCGCCTCACGCTGCAGAAACTCCAGATCATGACGGCCCTGCGTGTCCACCGGGATGGCACGGATCGCCAGGTTCAGGCCCAGCACGGCGTTCCAGTGCTTGAGCGCCTCGGGCACAGCCTTGTGCTCGGTGGCTCCGTAGAGCAGCTGGCTGCCGATGGCCTGACCGGCTTCGCGGCGCGCGCGCAGGGCGTGCAGGGCGGACAGCACGGCCGTCTGGATGCCTTCGGTCGCGCCGCTGACAAAGAGCAGCTGGCCGGCGCCGGTGTCCAGCAGGCGCTGGGCGCGGGCACGCACGCCGTCAATCAGCGCGCGCGCCTTGAGGCCGGTGCTGTGGATGCTGCTGGGGTTGCCGTAGTCCTCCACCATGGCCTGAATGGCCGCCGCCTTGGCCTGCGGCAGCACGGGCGTGGTGGCATTGGCGTCGAGATAGATTTCCATGGCGAAGAACTGGCTGAGCAGGCACAACAGGCGCGTGGCGCGAAGCCGCCATGGTACCCGCCTGACCGTTGGGCCTCTATACTGCGGCCCCGGGTCGGCAGCACACCCAGGCCTTGCCGCGCGGCATCCCCGCGAGCTAAACCTGCCATTGGCACCAGTCCACAGACCGAGTGTGGCGCGCCGCGGCTCCGCGGCCCATCACATCCCGCACGTGAATCCCAAGTTCATGCGCGCGCCCGTCTGGAAGTCGGCAAGCACCAGCGTCATTCGACCCCTGGGTCGAAACATGGCGTGCGCGCTTTGTGGAGAACTTCACGTCATGACACGACAGGCCATTCCCTTCCATGCCGACGATCTTTCGGCCCTGGCCAAATCGCTGCGCCAACAGCTCAAGCAGCATCAGGCCCTAGCGGCAGAACTGCCCTCGCACCTGAGCCTGCTGAACATGCTGGCGCGCGCCGCCGGCCACCGCAATCTGCAGGCCTTGCGCGCCCAGGCCGACCAGCCTGTGCTGGCCGCGCCGCCGATCAAGCCATCGCCGCTGCTGCAGCCCACACCGATCGCCACGGTCGCGCCGGCTCGGGGGCCGCGCCATCCGGGTTTGAGCGCGCTGGCCGACCGCGCCCTGCGCCAGTTTGACGAGCGCGGGCGCCTGACGCGCTGGCCCAGCAAGCACCAGGTGCAGCGCCTGGCACTGTGGGGCTTGTGGTTGCATTTCGACAGCCGCCGCATCTACAGCGAGGGCGAGGTCAATCGGCTGCTGCAATCCCTGCACGACTTCGGTGACCACTGCACGCTGCGGCGCGAGCTGGTCACCATGGGCTTGCTGACACGCGAAGACGGCGGGCGCCGCTACCAGCGCCTCAACCCGCAACCCAGCGAAGAGCTGCGGCCGCTGTTGGCCGAGCTGCGCCAGCGCCACCAGCGCTTTGCCGGCCGCCGCACGCCGCCGCCCGATGCCGGGACCGGCGGTGCATACCAGCCTCAGTCGATCGCGGGGTAGTCCCCCGTGCCCTCGGGCCAGGCGGTCAGCAGCTCGAAACCGGTCTCGGTGACCAGCACCATATGCTCCCACTGGGCCGAGAGCGAGCGGTCCTGTGTGATCACGGTCCAGCCATCGGCCAGCTGCTTCACGCCGCGCTTGCCGGCGTTGATCATGGGCTCGATGGTGAAGATCATGCCGGCCTGCAGACGCAGACCCTCGCCGGGCTTGCCGAAGTGGTTGACGTGCGGCTCGTCGTGGTAGATGTCGCCAATGCCATGGCCGCCGTACTCGCGCACCACGCTGTAGCCGGCCTGGTGGGCCACGCTCTGGATGGCATAGCCCACATCGCCCAGGGTCGCGCCGGGCCGCACCTTGCGGATGCCGGCGCGCATGGCTTCGTAGGTCACCTGGACCAGGCGGCGTGCCGCCGGCTTGGGGTGGCCCACGAAATACATGCGACTGGTGTCACCGAACCAGCCGTCCTTGATCAGGGCCACGTCGAGGTTGACGATGTCGCCCTCTTTGAGAATCTTGGTCGGCGAAGGGATGCCGTGGCAGACCACCTCGTTGACCGAGCTGCACAGGGTCTTGGGGTAGCCGTGGTAGCCGATATTGGCGGGCGTCACGCCCAGCTCATCGACGATGTACTCGCGGCAGAAGCGGTCCAGTTCGTCGGTGCTGACGCCGGGCTGAACATGGGGCGTGATCATCTCCAGCACCTGGGCGGCCAGGCGGCCGGACTCGCGCGCCTTGGCGATCTCTTCCGCCGTGCGGATCTTGACGCCCGCCCTCATTGCACGCCTCCGAGCGCCGGCTTGAGCTTGGCTTCGCGCGCCCCACTCAGCTCACCACCTGCAGCTAGGGCGAGCAAGTCCACCCCGCCGGACTGCTCGGCACGGATCAGCAGGCGGCAGATCTCGCGGTGATCCAGGTCGGGGTAGAGCTCAGACAGCAGACCGATGCGCATCCAATGCTCGGCCTGGGCGTTGATGGAGCGCGACAAGGCCTGGCTGGCGAGGCGCAGGCTTTCGTGCATCGGATCTGAAATTTTGACGATTCCCATGGCGGCAGTATATGCGAAACATATACGTTTCACATATAGGCGATGAGCATCCAGGGGCCGCTGGATACAATCGCCCGCCCCTCTTTTCACCGGATCACCCCCGGATTCACGATGGCCCTGCCCGACCGATTTGCCGTGCTGCTGCAATACCTGCTGCCCAAACAGGCCCTGACCCGTCTGGCTGGCTGGGGCGCAGGCGCGCGCCTGGGCGGCCTGACCACGGCCGTCATCCGCCGCTTTGTAGCCCGCTACCAGGTCAATATGGCCGAGGCAGCCAACCCCGACATCGCCGCCTACCCGAGCTTCAACGAATTCTTCACCCGGGCGCTCAAGCCCGGCGCCCGCCCCTTGGCCGACGCCCCCCTGATCTGCCCGGTGGACGGCGCGATCAGCCAGTTCGGCCGCATCCGCGGCGAGCAGATCTTCCAGGCCAAGGGCCACGATTTCAGCTGCACCGCCCTGGTCGGCGGCGACGCCAGCCTGGCCGCCCAGTTCCGCGACGGCCACTTCGCCAACATCTACCTCAGCCCCAAGGACTACCACCGCATCCACATGCCCTGCGACGGTCGCCTGACGCGCATGATCCACGTGCCCGGTGATCTGTTCTCGGTCAACCCGGTCACCGCCCGCGGCGTGCCGGGCCTGTTCGCCCGCAACGAGCGCGTGGTCTGCGTCTTCGAAGGCGAACAAGGTCCCTGGGTGATGGTGCTGGTCGGCGCCACCATCGTCGGGAGCATGGCCACGAGCTGGCACGGCGTGGTCAACCCGCCGCGTCCCGGCACCGTGCGCGAATGGAGTTACGCCCCCGGCCAGGTCAGCCTCAAGAAAGGCGATGAACTGGGCCGCTTCCTGCTCGGCTCCACCGTGGTGATGCTCTTCCCCGCCAGCCAGAGCCTGGAGTTCAACCCAGCCTGGCAGGGCGAGAGCCTGGGGCAGCGCGGCAGCGCAGTGCGGCTGGGTGAGGTGATGGCGCGCTGAGGCTGTGCCAGTTCCTCCTTGACCCGGGTGAGCCCCAACCTGCGCCCGCTACTTTGGCGACCAAGGACTTCGCGCCTGCTCGCACGCGCCCGCGTCACGCACCATCCGGATCAAGACGCCCAGTGGGCTGGCAGATCGTATACCGCAGATGACACGCCCGCATGTGTTCATTGCTGGCGCTGATGATCAAAGCAAAATAAACCGGGTGGTCCGAGCAAGCTCGGCGATGGTCAGCTGCTGGACGGTGGCCAGGACTTGAACGACCCTAGACCTGGTCTGGGTCCAGGACCCGAAGGGTCACTGCAAGCGTCAACGCCGTTTCCGGCGCGCCAGTTTGGGCGATCAGACCTGTAGCTGACGCACCATCGGCCTGAACTGCAAGGGACAAGGCTCAAAGCCAGGGACTTGCGGCAGACAACCTGAGTCTTCGAACACAAGGCCACTGAGGCGAGCCTTCCCGCGGGCTTGCGATCACAAGACCTACGGCCACCTTGCCAATCCTCGCTGGGTGTCCAGCCATGCTGCAAACTGCGCATCGCCTGAAGCCCACCTGGCCAGCAATTCAAGCCCTTGGCCTCGTGTCAACTGGACCCAAGTCGCAGTTCGGGAAAGCCAAAGCAACCACCGCGATCGGCACGACAGGCGCACTGCGCTTCGCAATCAAGTCAAGCAGCTTCAAAAAACGGTCGCTAACGCTCCACCATGCCCCCAACCCGTACGAGCCGTCGAGTATTTCGAGACGACTCAGGCTGTTTAGATCGACTTAATGGGTGAATTTCCCAAAAGCCGCCGCTCCCGGGTTAGCCCTGAAACAGCTTGATTTTGTACCGTTGAAAATCATCGTTATCAGCCACAACCAAGCGATCCAATCGACGGTGTCATTGCCAAGCAATGTTTGCGACGCGCATCGTTGATTCACGCTCCAAGACCATGACACATCTCTCCCAGATTCGATTCTCTGGCCTGCTATCGCGCGTTGCGAAAGCGCGGCCATTTCTCGGCCTGATCACTCTCGGTGTCGGATTGCTGTGTGGTAGCCAAGCCAGTGCGCAGAGCTACACAAGCTTGCGGCTGAGCGAGCAGAACAACGAGTTCTACTATGCATTGAACAATTTCGGTCAGGTCGCAGGAAGTCGCGTTGACAACTTCAACAACACCTACGCCCTCATCACCGGTCCCAACGGACAAGGCCCCAACACCCTCATCATGATGCAGGGCAGCGTTTTGGGCAGTGCCATCAACGCTCACGGTCAATTGGTGGGAACGGTTGATATGAGCGGCACTGGCCTCGACTTGCAAGCCTTTGTCACCGGGCCCCAAGGGGGAAGCCCCCAATTTCTTGGCGGCTTGGGCGGAGACATCACCTCGCCACTCGGAATCAACCGAGCGGGACTCGTCGTGGGCCGGGCGCGCGACAGCGACAACAAGTTTCAGGCGGTCCAGTGGCTACCTAACAGCTCAACGGCAGAACGCCTGGCCACCTTGGGCGGCAGCACCAGTACGGCTCAGGCCGTCAACGATCAATGGCTGATCGTCGGCACGTCGGGCCGAAGTGATGGCAGCAACCATGCAGTGATCTGGGGTTTGAACGGGGCCGCCATCACGGATCTCGGCACCCTTGGCGGACGCAACAGCTCTGCCTTGGCCATCAACACCTGGGCACAAGTCGTCGGCGGTTCTCGAGTGGCCGATGGTAGCCTTCACGCCTACATCACCGGCCCGGGGGCGGCGGGCATGACAGACCTGGGGACGCTGGGTTGGGCCCACAGCCGTGCGTCCTTCATCAACGATTCTGGCGTGGTGGCAGGTACGCTCATGACAGGAACCGATGCAGCTTCGTACTTTGAAAGCCATGTCTTCATCACCGGCGCCAACGGCCAGGGCATGGTGGACCTGAACAGCCTGGTCAGCGTGGGCGAAGGCCTGTACCTGAATGATGTCTGGGGCTTGAACGACGCCGGCCAACTGCTGGTCAGCGACCAGAATGGCCTGAGCTACCTGCTCACCCCCGTACCCGAAGCCGCCAGTTCGGCCATGCTGCTGGCCGGCCTACTGATGCTGGCCCTGCTGGCGCGCCAGCGCCGTGGCGACACCAAGGCACCGGCACTCAAGTCGACGCAGGCTTGAGCGGCGCGAGCCTCGCAAGCGGCAGCGCCTGGATCAGCTCGATCAAGGCACGCAAGGCCGGGCTGGTCTGGAGCCGGCCCGGGTAGTAGAGCGCGAAGCCGGTGCCCGGCGGGCACCAGTCGGCCAGCAATTCGATCAGCTGGCCGCTGTGCAGCAAGGGCGCAGCCGCCAGCTCGTAGACATAGGCCACACCGGCCCCGTCCACCGCCGCTTGCAGGGCCACGGCCTGGTCGTCCACGGTCAGCGGGCCCGGCACGTCGAGATCGGTCGTCAGGCCCGCTCGCACGCAAGCGGGGCCAGCGCAGCGGCAGCCGCCCGCATGTTCGAGAAAGCTCCAGCGGAACAGCGCGCCACTGGCGAAGCGCTGGCGCACGCAGGGCAGGGCGAGCAGGTCCTGCGGCTGCTGCGGTGCCGGGTGGCGTTGCAAGAACTCGGGTGAGGCCACCGCGATGAATCGCTGCGCGCCCCCGAGAGGCACCGCCACCATATCGGCCGGCAAACGCTCGGCAAATCGCACGCCGGCATCAAAGCCCTGCTCGACGATGTCGACCAGGCCATCCTGGGTACACAGCTCCACCTGCACCTGCGGGTGGGCGGCCACATAACGCGCCAACAAAGGGGTCATCAAGAGCCGCGCCGCGCTGCGCGGCACGCTGAGGCGCAGGCTGCCGGACACCCGACCGCTCAGCTGTACCACGCTGTCCAGTGCCCGCTCCAGGCTGCTCATGGCGGGCAAGGCGCCGGCCAGCAGGCGCTCGCCGGCCGCAGTCAGCGCCACGCTGCGGGTGCTGCGGTTGAGCAAGGCCACGCCCAGCTGGGCCTCCAGGCGACGCATGGCCTGGCTCACGGCCGAGGGCGACAGGCCCAGCTGCTGGGCCGCGCGGCGGTAGCTGCGCGCCTCGGCCACGGCGGCAAAGACACGCAGGGTTTGGAGTTCGGTTTCGCTGGACACCGCGCGATTGTGAAGCAGGGCTGCACAGCCCGTGCGGCCGGCCGCGGCTTGTGAAGGCCGGGGCCGGCCGCCACCATGCAGACCTCGATCCACCGCCCACCGGGAGCTCCACCGCATGAACAGCCATTCCACCACCCCCTTGCAGCGCCGCCTGGCCGGCCGCGACATTCCCGCCATCGGCCTCGGCCTGATGGGCATGAGCGAGTTTTACGGCGCCGTCGACGACGCCGAGTCGCTGGCCACCCTGCATGCCGCGCGCGAGCTCGGGGTGCGCCACCTCGACACCGCCGACACCTACGGCTCCGGCCACAACGAGCGCCTGCTCGGCCGCTTCCTGGCCGAGCTGAGCCCGGCGCAGCGGGCGGAGATACTGGTAGCCAGCAAGTTCGGCATCAAGCGCCCACCGGGCACCTACGAGCGCCACATCGACAACTCCGCCGCCTACGCCCGCGCCGCCTGCGAGGCCTCGCTGCAGCGCCTGGGGCTGGAACGCATCGAGCTGTTCTATGTGCACCGCCGCGACCCGGCCGTGCCGATCGAGGAGCTGATGCTGACCCTGGCCGACCTCAAGGCCGAAGGCAAGATCGGCGCCGTGGGCCTGTCCGAGGTCAGCGAAGACACGCTGCGCCGCGCCCATGCGGTGCTGCCGGTGGCGGCACTGCAGAACGAGTATTCGCTCTGGGAACGCAGCGCCGAGCAGGCCATGCTGGCCGTGACCGCCGAGCTGGGCGTGGCCTTCGTCGCCTACAGCCCGCTGGGCCGCGCCTTGCTGAGCGCCGAGTTGCCGGCCACGCAAGACCTGGCCCCCGATGATTTCCGCCGTGCCCTGCCGCGCTTCAACGGCGAAGCCGGCGAACACAACCGCCAGCTGGCCGAGCGCCTGGCCGCCCTGGCGGCCGACTGGGGCCACAGCGCCGCCCAGCTGGCCCTGGCCTGGGTGCTGCACCAGCAGCCCCACACCCTGGTCATCCCCGGCACGCGGCGGCAGAAGCACCTGCTCAGCAACTGGGCCGCCGGCCGGATCCATCTGGACCCGGCCCAGGTCGACACGCTGAACCGCCTCTTCGCGCCGGGCAGCGTGGCCGGTTCGCGCTACACCGAACTGGGCTGGGTGGGCATCGAGTCGGCGCGCGGCTGAGGCGCATGGCCGGAAGCTGGCCGTCAGCGAGGCGAGGGCAGGCGCTGCAATGACGCCAGCGTCTGCGCACAGGCTCGGGCGGCTTCCTGCCCCTTCTTGATGAAGTGCGTCGCGAAGTACTGCTGATGCTCCTCGTGCTCGTGGAAGTGATGCGGCGTCAGCACCACGGAGAACACCGGCACACCGCTGTCCAGCTGCACCCGCATCAGGCCATCGATGACCGCGCCGGCCACGAAGTCATGGCGGTAGATGCCGCCATCGACCACCAAGGCGCCAGCCACCACCGCCTGGTAATGCCCGGAGCGGGCAAGCCGCTGGGCATGCAGGGGGATCTCAAAAGCCCCGGGCACCTCGAACTCGTCGACCGCGTTTTCAGGCAGCCCCAGGCGCTGCAACTCGGCTTTGAAGGAGTGGCAGGCCTGTTGGACGATGCCGCGGTGCCAGCAAGCGCCGACCCAGGCGATGCGGGGCGCGGCGCCATCGGCTGCTGCAGGCGAAGAAGAAGAGGAAGGGAAAAAAGAAGAAATGGAAGTCTGATCAGTCTGATTCATGTCATTGCTTTCGCGACGGTGAACACAAATCAGGGCAAGCACGCAAACGCACGGCGGCGCCTGCGCGCCGGCCCGCTGCAGCCGCTTCTGAAACAGAAGCAGACGCGCACGAGCCGGCCCACCTGCGTCGGCCGTAAATTCACGTTCTCTTTCATCCGGACTGTGACCGTCGGCTCTGGCATCGCACCAGATCTGCTGACCCCGTCGGTCCACGCTTCGGACCGTCGGGCGCTCGCGGGCTCCCAGCCACCTTGGTTTCAAACATCGGGTGACTGGATACCGCCGGTGGGGAATTTCGCCCCGCCCTGAGAACGCTGCCGAAACCCGCTCCTGGCGGAGCCGGCTTCAGCGGGCGGGATTGTAGGCAGGTCTGCGAAACGCTCGGCGCCTGGCCCTCAAGCCAAGCTGCGCCCCAGCAGCTCGCCCGCCGCCACGGCCCCGAGCGGCCGGCTGAGGTGATAGCCCTGCAGCTGCGTGCAGCCAAGCTCGCGGGCGGCCTGGGCCTGCTGCTCGTTTTCCACGCCCTCGGCCACCACCTCCAGGCGCAGCGAGCGGCCGAGCGCGCAGGTGGCTTTGACGATGGCGCTGGCCTGGGGCTCGGGCAGGGGGTCGATCATGCTGCGGTCCAGCTTCATGGTGCTGATGGGCAGCTGGCGCAGCATCGTCAGCGAGCTCTGGCCGGTGCCGAAGTCGTCCATGCTGCACAGCACGCCGGCCTTGCGCAGGCGCTGCAGCTGGGGCAGCACGCGGCCCAGGTGGCCGATGGCGGCGGTTTCGGTGATCTCGATCTCCAGGCTCTGGTGCGGCAGGCCCAGCTCGTCCAGGCGGGCCAGCAGGCGGTCGGCAAAGCCGATGTCGTCGAACTGCAAGGGCGAGACATTGACGGCCACCGGCACCAGCAGGCCCCAGCGGTCCAGCCAGTCGCGCAGCTGCTGTGTGGCGGTGTCGATGATGAGCTGACCCAGGGCGCTGATCTGACCGGTGCGCTCGGCGGCGGGCACGAAATCGGCCGGGCTGACCCGGCCCAGGCCCGGGCGTTCCCAGCGCACCAGGGCTTCGAAGCCGCAGAGCTTGCGGCTGTCGGCGCGGAACTTGGGTTGGTACTCGAGCAGGAACTCGCGCTCGACGATGGCCCGGCCCAGCGATTGTTCGGCCTCCAGCCGCGCCCGCGAACGCACATTCATGCGCGGCTCGAAGAACTCGCAGGCACTGCCGGCGCGCTGCTTGGCCCGGTGCATGGCCGAATCGGCGGCGCGCAGCAGGCTGTCCACATCCTCGCCGTCCTGCGGGAATCGGGCCACGCCCATGGACAGATGCACGAACAAGGCTTCGCCGTCCACCTCAAAGGGCTGTTCCAACAGCTGCAGGATCTGATCCAGCACCGGCTGCACCTCGCGGCGCTCGGCCACCTCCTCCAGCAGCACCAGGAACTGGTCCTCGCCCAGGCGCATCAGCATGGCCTGCACCGGCAGCTGGCGGCAGAGACGGCGCGCCACCGCGTGCAGCAAGGCGTCGCCGACGGCATGGCCCAGGCTCTCGTTGATCAGCTGGAAGCGGTCGACATCGGCCGAGATCAGCGCGAAGGGCGCCCCGCCGGTGCGCGTCAGCTCGCGCAGGCGGGCAACGGCAAAGTTGCGGTTGGGCAGATCGGTCAGCTCGTCGTGCAGGGCCTGGCGGCGCAGGGCATCGACGGCGCGCTGGCGCGAGCTGTCATCGACCATCACCAGCAGCTCGGCCGGCGCGCCATCCCACTCCAGATGGCTGGACAGACCGCGCACATGGATGAGCTGGCCCTCGCGGGTGAGCCGGGTGGCCTCCCATTCGATGCGGGCCTGCGGATCGGCCAGCACCCGGGCATGGCGCTCGCGGGCGCTGGCCTGCTGCTCCATGGGCACCAGCTCGGACAGCACCTCCACCGGCCGCTGCAGCAGCACCGCTGCCTCGCCCGGCTGATAGCCGAACATGCTCATGGCCGCCGGGTTGGCATAGACGGCGCGGTGGTCCTGCAGCACCACCAGGCCCTGCAGGGAATGCTGGGTCAGCTGGGTGAAGCGCTCATTCTGGCGCCGCGTCTCGGCATGGGCGCGGGCCACCGACAGCAGGATCAGGCCCAGCGACAAGGTGGTCTGCACAAACAGGCCCAGGGTGTGGGTGATGTTCGAGCGGCCCAGCGGGTGCAGCATGGGGCTGCTGCCATGAACCAGGCCCACGGCCACGAAGCAGAGCGCGACAAAGCGCTCGCCGGCATTGCCGCCCTGGCCCATCCACCAGGCGCAGGCCCAGGAGCCAGCCACCAGATAGACCGTCGCCAGCAGCACGGCATAGCGATGGTCCACACGCGCCAGCGAGGCCACGCTGACCATCATCAGCACAAAAGCCGGCAGCCAGAACTTGCGCGGCCAGCTGAGGCTGCGGTAGACCCGGGCCCCCGCCACCAGCAACATCAGCGAGCCCATGATGCTGCAGGAGGCGGCCAGGGCCTGGAGATCGTCCTGCCAGGTCAGCGATTGCTCGGGCGCCAGGGCGATGCCCAGGGTCAGGCCGGTGGACAGCAGAATCCAGCTGTAGCCCCAGAGCCGCACATGCACAAAACGCGGGTCCTGCCGCCACAGCAGCAGCAACGCGATGCCCAGCATCGCGTTCAACCCGGATCCGATCAGCATCAGCGAAGTCATGAGAGACAGGCATTCGACCCCCGGGGCAAGACAGGGGCGGCTGTGGCGACACGAGCCCCGATGCTAGCTTGCAGTGACAATAAGCGCTCAAGACCTTGCGAGGGCCTTTTGCCCTGGCTGCTCACCGACATCTCCGCACACACCATGACCCAGCGCGTCCTGACCGGCATCACCACCACCGGCACCCTGCACCTCGGCAACTACGTCGGCGCCATCCGCCCGGCCATCGCCGCCAGCCGCGAGGCTGGGGTGGAGAGCTTTTTCTTCATGGCGGATTACCACGCCCTGATCAAATGCGACGAGCCCGAGCGCATCAATCGCTCGCGCCTGGAGATCGCCGCCGTCTGGCTGGCCGCCGGCCTGGACACCTCGCGCGTCACCTTCTACCGCCAGAGCGACATCCCCGAGATCCCCGAGCTGACCTGGCTGCTGACCTGCATCACCTCCAAGGGCCAGATGAACCGCGCCCATGCCTACAAGGCCGCGGTGGATGCCAATGTGGCGGCCGGCGAAGACCCGGACGCCGGCATCACCATGGGCCTGTACAGCTACCCCATCCTGATGGCGGCCGACATCCTGATCTTCAACGCCCACCGCGTGCCGGTCGGCAAGGACCAGGTGCAGCACATCGAGATGGCGCGCGATGTGGCACAGCGCTTCAACCACCAATTCGGCAAGGGCGGGGAGTTCTTCGTCCTACCGGAGGCCAATGTCGAGGAAGACGTGGCCCTCTTGCCCGGCCTGGACGGCCGCAAGATGAGCAAGAGCTATGACAACAGCATCCCGCTGTTCGAAGGCGGCAGCAAAGGCCTGAAGGACGCGATCGCCCGCATCGTCACCGACAGCCGCCTGCCCGGCGAACCCAAGGAACCCGAAGGCCAGGCCCTGGTGACGATTTACGACGCCTTCGCCACACCGCAGCAGCGCGCCGATTTCCGCGCCGCCCTGCGCGCTGGCCTGGCCTGGGGCGAGGCCAAGCAGCAGCTGTTCGAGCTGATCGAGGCCGAAATCGCACCCATGCGCGCGCGCTACGACGCCCTGATGGCCCACCCCGAGCGCATCGAGGAGATCCTGCAGCAAGGCGCCGAGAAGGCCCGCGCCATCGCCGGCCCGCTGCTGTCCCGCGCCCGCGAGGCCGTGGGCCTGCGCCGCTTCAATGCCGTGGCCGCGCCGGTGGTGGACACGGCCAAGGCCGCCAAGGCCGCCCTGCCGGTGTTCAAGCAATACCGCGAGGCCGACGGCCAGTTCTACTTCAAGCTGGTCAGCGCCGAGGGTCAGGTCTTGCTGCAAAGCGCCGCCTTCGCCGGCGGCCGCGATGCTGGCCAGTGGGTGGCACGGCTCAAGCGTGAGGGCGCCGCGGCCCTGGCCGAAGCCCCGGTGCAGCGTGGCGAGGGTGTGGATGAGGCGGCACTGAGCGCCGCCCTGCTGGCCCTGCAGGCGGCCGACGCGGCCTGACCCTGCTGGCGAATAGAGAGCTGTCCCTGAAACGCGCATTTCGCGCGAAAACCCGCTAGGCTGCTAAGGCGGTACTGCGTAGCCTGGGCATTCAAACATGCCGACGGCTGTGCGTTCCGCCGTCCGAAAAACAGGAGACACCCGCCCATGCCCGCCATCCCCACCGACCACCTGGCCCTGCAGCGTTTCTACCTGCTGGAGCGAACCCAAGCCGAACGCGTCACGCTGACCCAGCCCATGGGCCAGGGCCAGACGCAAGAGTTCACCTGGGCCCAAGTAGGCGACCAGGTGCGGCGCATGGCCGCCCACCTCCAAGCCCTGGGCCAGGACCAAGGCTGGGAGCCCGGCGCCAAGGTCGCCATCCTGTCCAAGAACTGTGCCTGGTGGCTGTTCAGCGATCTGGCCATCTGGATGGCCGGCTATGTCTCGGTGCCGCTCTACCCGACCCTGGCGCCCGACACCATCCGCCAGATTCTTGAGCACAGCGAGGCCCGCGCCTGCTTCATCGGCAAGCTCGATGGCTGGGAAGGCATGAAGCCCGGCGTGCCGGCCACCATGCCCTGCATCAGCTACCCGCTGTCGCCCGATGATGCCAAGAAGTCCTACGAGGGCTGGGATGCCATCTGCGCCCGCACGGCGCCGCTGCAAGGCGAGCCGGTGCGCGCGGCTGAAGACCTGGCCACCCTGATCTACACCTCGGGCACCACCGGCGCACCCAAGGGCGTGATGCACAGCTTTGGCAATTTCGCCTGGGCCATGAGCACCGCCCTCAAGCGCATCCCCATGGGCCCGGAGGATCGCCTGCTGTCCTACCTGCCCCTGGCCCATGTGGTCGAGCGGGTGCTGATCGAACATGGCTGGCTGCGTACCGGCTTTGCGGTCTATTTCGCCGAAAGCCTGGACACCTTCACGCTCGATTTGCAACGTGCCCGTCCGACCATCTTCTTCTCGGTGCCGCGTCTGTGGGTGAAGTTCCAGCAAGGCATCCAGGCCAAGATGCCGCAGAAGAAGCTGGACCTGCTGCTCAGCCTGCCCCTGATTGGCGGTCTGGTGCGACGCAAGATCCTCAAAGCCCTGGGCCTGGACCAGGCGCGCGTCTGCGCCGGCGGTGCCGCGCCCATGCCCGTGCCCTTGCTCGAGTGGTATCGCAAACTCGGCCTGGCCATCTGCGAAGGCTATGGCATGACGGAGAACTTGGCCATTTCCCACATCACCGTACCCGGGCAAAACCAGATCGGCACCGTGGGCCCGGCGTTTGAAGGTGTGGAAGCCCGCCTCGACCCGGACAGCGGCGAGCTGCTGGTGCGCACCCCGGCCACCATGAGCGGCTACTACAAGGAAGCCGAGTTGACCCGCCAGGCCTTCACCGAAGACGGCTGGCTGCGCACCGGCGACAAAGGCCAGTTCGACGGCCGCGGCTGCCTGCGCATCACGGGCCGGGTCAAGGATTTGTTCAAGACCAGCAAGGGCAAATACGTGGCCCCCGCGCCGATCGAAGACCGCCTGGGTGCCCACCCGGCCGTGGAAGCCTGCGTGGTGACCGGCGCGAACATGGGCCAGCCCGTCGGCGTGGTGATGCTGTCGCAAAACGCGATCGAACACAGCGCCAACGAAACCGACCGGGCCGCCCTGGTGCAGTCGCTGAGCGAGCATCTGGCCTCCGTCAACAGCCAGCTCGATCCGCACGAGCAGCTGGACTGCCTGGTCGCCGTCAAGACGCCCTGGACGGTGGACAACGGCTTCATCACCCCCACCTTCAAGGTCAAGCGCAACCGCGTCGACGAGGTCTACGGTCCGCAACTGGAGAGCTGGGTGAACAAAAAGAAGAAGGTCGTCTTCGGCGACTGAGGCATGAGCCGAACGCCCAGCACACCGCCGCCGCCTCCGATCAATCTCGCCCTGCAGGGCGGCGGTTCGCATGGCGCCTTCACCTGGGGTGTGCTGGATGCGCTGCTGGAAGACGGCCGGCTGAGCTTCGAAGGCATCAGCGGCACCAGCGCCGGTGCCATGAATGCCGTGGCCCTGGCGCACGGCTTTGCGCAAGCGCGCTTGCGCGGTCACGGCGATGGCCGCGATGCCGCCCGCGAATCGCTGGCCGCCTTCTGGGACGGCGTGATCGCCATGGGCGCCCTGGGCGAAGCCCAGCGCGCGCCCTTCGGCTTTCTCTTCGGCCCTGTGGACGAAGACAGCTCACCCGCCGCCCCCTGGCTCAACGCCATGAGCGCGCTGTGGACCAGCACCGTCTCGCCCTACCAGGCCAACCCCTTTGACATCAACCCGCTGCGCAGCTTTGTGGCCAGCCGCATCGACTTCGAAGCCCTGGCCCGGCCTGGGCTGGCCCCCAAGGTCTTTGTCGTCGCCACTCGCGTCAGCAACGGCAAGGCCGAGGTGTTCTCGGGCACCCGGCTCAGCGTCGATGCGGTGATGGCCTCGGCCTGCCTGCCCACCTTGTTCAAAGCCGTCGAGATTGACGGTCAGCATTACTGGGACGGCGGCTACTCGGGCAACCCGGCCATCCACCCGCTGATCTACCAATGCAGCGGCCGTGACATCGTGCTGGTGCAGATCAACCCGATCGAACGCGAAGCCCTGCCCACCAGCAGCGCCCAGATCCTCGACCGGCTCAACGAGATCAGCTTCAACGCCGCCCTGATCGCCGAGATGCGCGCCATCGACTTCGTCAAGCGCCTGCTGGCCGAGGGCAAGGTGGACCCGACGCACTACAAAGATGTGCTGATGCACCGCATCGACGGCGGTGAAACGCTCGAAGCCTTCAGTGCCTCCAGCAAAAGCTCCACCCGCGCCAGCCTCATCCACCAGCTGCGTGACCTGGGCCGCAGCCACGCGCAAGACTGGCTGCGCCAGCATTTCAAAGACCTGGGCCAACGCAGCAGCGTCGACATCAAGCGCGACTACCTGGACGATCTGCGCCTGCCGATCCGGGGCGGCTGAGCGGCGGGCTTCGGCACATTGCCGACCTCTCTTGGGTTTGTCGTTCTCGCTGCGGTGGCTCGCCCCGCCGCCGGGCTCATGGTTCGCGGGTCGGCTCGGGCGAGCCGACTCCCCTCGCTGCTCGCTTCGCGGCTCAGCGGCGCCAAACTCCCTCCGTTCGCTGCGCTCACTGTGGTCAAACAGTGGCG